>JAITCT010000129.1 GCA_031282925.1 Dysgonamonadaceae bacterium
TGTTTCTTATCGTGATCCATCTGGGGCTCGAACCCAGGACCCCATCCTTAAAAGGGATGTGCTCTACCTGCTGAGCTAATGAATCAGCCTGTTGCTTTTCTAAAAGCGGTGCAAAGGTAGGTGATTTTTCCGAATTTGCAAATAAATCTCCAAAAAACTTGTTCTTTTTCACAAAAGACTGTACTTTTGCAAAATATATCGGATTATTTTTAACTAAATTCAACATTATAATGTCAATTACTAAAAAGAAAATCTTACTGTTAAACGTGATGTTTATCGTTTGTTCCGTAATTATTTATGCACAGAGACCTGCTGCTTTAGATGCATTTCTACGAAAAAAAAATCTTTCCCATGCGGCCGTGAGTTTTAAAGCCGTCGATTTATCAAACGGGAATACAATTGCTTCTTTCAACGAAAAAATGGCTTTGATTCCGGCTTCAAATATGAAAATCGTAACAACCGCTACGGCTTTGGATACCTTGGGCGCCGGTTTTCGTTACCAAACCGCACTGACTTATGACGGCGTAATTAAAGATACTGTGCTGGAGGGTAATCTTTATCTCAAAGGGTCGGGCGATCCGACTTTAGGTTCGGAATTTATGATCGGCGACAAGGAAGGTTTTTTAAGGGACTGTTTGGTTGCCTTGCGGAAAGCCGGTATAAAAAGCATTGAAGGAAACATCATTATCCTGGATCAACTATTTGGTTATGAAGGCGTTTATTCAACATGGTTACTGGAAGACATAGGCTCTTACTATGCGCC
This sequence comes from Dysgonamonadaceae bacterium, assembly GCA_031282925.1. Classification (GTDB taxonomy): domain Bacteria; phylum Bacteroidota; class Bacteroidia; order Bacteroidales; family Azobacteroidaceae; genus Azobacteroides. The sequence continues at coordinate 764 of JAITCT010000129.1, forward strand.
GGGCATCTATGGCGTCAGCATTTTTGACAATACCTACCGGATTTATCTTCAATCTTATAAACCGGGAACTCGCGTTGAAATTCGTTCGGTTTATCCTCCAATACCGGGCTTGCAATTTACTAACGAGCTTCGGGCTTCAAAAATAGACAGCGACAGGTCCCGCATTTCCGGCCTCTCATCTTCCTTTGAAAAGCGTTTATACGGAACGATTCCCGCTAACCGCCCCAATTTTGTAATCAAAGGCTCTATTCCCGATCCGGGACTGTTTTTGGCGGAATATTTGTATAAGTTTTTAACAAACAACAGTATAGAAATTAAAGGAAATGCGACAACTTTTCGGTATTTTCCAAAATTGCCTGAAAATGACCGGACAATTGCGGTGATTCAATCGCCTCGTCTGGCGGCTATTGTCCGTGAAACGAACGTTAAAAGCAACAACCATTATGCGGAACATTTGTACAAAAAACTGCTTACTTTCGATGATTTCAGTTATTCCGATTATTGGGAGAGGCGGGGTTTGGACGGTTCGTCTTTGCTGATGGCGGACGGTTCCGGGCTATCGCCTACCAACGCCGTGTCGGCGGATTTCTTAACCGCTATCTTGATTTACATGTACGAAAAGGACGGAGCGATGGGCGCTTTTTATCAATCTTTGCCGATTGCGGGAACAGAAGGTACGGTCATGACTTTCCTGAAAAAAACGCCGCTGCAAGGTAAAGTACGTCTGAAATCGGGAACGATCGCCCATGTACAATCTTACTCGGGGTATGTGGAAAAAGGAAACAATCGCTACGCATTTTCCCTGATAGTTAATAATTTCTGTGGAAAACGCCCGGATTTGCGAAAAGCAATGGAAAAATTACTGATTGACCTTTTTTGAGATTCTAAGCCCTATATCGGAAATGCCTTTCAAAGGATTTTCACGCATTCCTTGACGGATAGAATATGTATATGTGCCTTTTCGGGGGAAACGCACAGCCGTTTCATAAGGAATCGAAAGGCTGTAAAGGTTGATGCCTGTTCCATACCATTTCCCGGAAACATCAGCCAAATTCATGCCTACCGTATCGGTACGCACGCTACCTCCGGGCGACTGGAAATCAATAAACAACCAAATATTACGGAAGGAATAGTCATTATTGTTGCGTATTTCCAGCGATACGTCGAACAAATCCGCCGTGTTGTCAATATTGATGTGGTAAGCGGCAACGGCCTCCCTGTTCCAACCGTCTTTTTTGAAAGAGTGATACTCGAAAAAGACTTCGTTTTGCACACAGGAAGCACAGCAGAAAAATAATAAACCTGTTAAGCCTGTCGAAATAACGCTTGCAGCGCTTGCCGAAATAAAACGTTTCACTTTCTTTCCCTCGTTTTTTTATGATTCTGATTCCCGTTGTCCTGACGATGCTTTCTGGTCTTCCTTTTCATTGCCGAATCAAACCGGTTCACGTTTTCTTCCAATACATCCTGATATTCTTTGGGGTAAACCTGCTGTTCGTTATCGTTCGACAATGATTTCGGCTTATGTCCTTTTTTATTCATGCCAATCACAGCGAAAGCCCTTTCGGCAGTAATGGTTACTGTATTGGCAGCGAAATTTTTGTCGGTCGAGTAAGTTATCTGATTTTTGAAAACGTCTGTCTTAAAATGGTAATACACATGGTCTGTGGTTTCGAGCTGGATTCCCCGAGCAGGGAAATTGCGCTGGGCTTCCATGTAAGCGTCAACTTCGTAATTGAGGCAGCATTTCAACTTGGCGCATTGTCCGGCTAATTTCTGCGGATTTAAGGTGATGTCCTGCAAGCGGGCGGCGCTTGTAGATACGGAAACAAATCCGGTTATCCAGCCCGAACAGCATAATTCCCGTCCGCAAGGACCGATTCCGCCGATACGGGCGGCTTCTTGCCGTGCGCCGATTTGTTTCATTTCAATACGGACTCGAAAAGCCTCTGCCAGATTTTTTATCAATTGGCGAAAATCAACCCGTTCATCTGCAATGTAATAAAAGATAGCTTTATTTCCGTCGCCTTGATATTCCACGTCGCCGATTTTCATTCGTAAACCCAAATCTTCGGCAATTTTCCGTGAACGAATCATTGTTTTATGCTCTTTTGCTTTGGCTTCTTCATACTTTTCAATGTCTGTGGGTTTGGCTTTCCGGTAAATGCGGCGAATTTCCGCATCCGGCCGCAGCCGCGCTTTCGCCATTTGGAGCAAAACCAGTTTTCCGGTCATCGTAACCATGCCGATGTCGTGCCCGGGACTGGTTTCTACCGCGACAACATCGCCTTTTTCCAGAGGTATTTTACTGCTATTCAAATAATAACCTTTTCTTGTATTTTTGAACTGAACTTCCACGTAATCGGTAACTTGTTCCGATTCCGCAATGTCGGATAAATAATCGTAATTGTTCAGTTTGTTGGCGCACCTGCAACACCCTTTCGCTTTGAGGCAACATTCGCCGTTATATAACCGGTGTTCCATATTTTAATTTTCGTATATCAAGTAAATAATAAGGTTACAAATTTACATGAAAAATTTCATATAATACGCAGACAGGTAAAAATTATCCCGAATTGCTTCAGGTTATCGCCTTTGCTCCTGAGGGCGGCAATGTCCATGCAAAGTATCGTTTACAGGCGTTTATCCGCCAGCTCGTTTACTTTATCCGCAATCACCCGCGGACTGATTCCCGCCAGGCAAGCATAATCTCCTCTCCAACAAGATTTATTGCCGAAAACGGAGCAGGGCCGGCACGGCAAATCTATTTGCGCCGCATTGCCGGGTTTTTGATTGTAACCGTAAAATCCGGCATAGGGATGGGTAGCGCCCCAGACGGAAACAACCGGCGTATTGACCAGGGACGCCAGGTGCATATTGGCGGAATCCATGCTCAGCATTACATCCAGGCGATTTATCAGCGAAAGTTCGTCGGGGAAAGGCATCAGGCCGGCAACAGATTCTACATGTTTGTATTTCGTTGTCCATTCTTCCAGCAAAGCACATTCCGCCTTTTCCCCGAACAGGAAAATCTTTGTTGCCGGCCGGTTATTCAGGATACGCACAACTTCTTCCATTTGCTCCAAAGGATAAATTTTACCGAGATGTTTGGCAAAAGGAGCAATGCCTATCCAGATACTGTTTTTTTTATTTTCCTTTGGATAAAACCCATTGAAATTCAGCCGGGTATCATAACCTAATTTTTTAAAAACTTCCTGATAACGGTGAAATGAGGTTTGCAGGGGCGCAAGTTTTTTATTTTGCCTGCGGACAAGTTTTTTTTTTGCTTCCCTGTTTTTATTGATCACGGCAACTTTTGCACCTTTCAGCCTGAAAAAGCAATCAACGGCAAACGACCGGATAACGGCATGCAAGTCGGCTATTTTTATATTTTTAATTCCCAGTGTATTAACCGCATGGTTGAGTTCCCGAATCGTCCGGATTAATCCCCAAAAACCTTTGTGTTTTCCTTTTGTCAGGACAGGAAAAATATCCAAATTATCCGGTTTATTGAAAAACAAAGGCTGTAGAGGTTTTTTCGTAACCAAAAGAAATTTATCATCCGGATTTTTTGAGGCAACCGAATAGAGCGTGGGAATCAGAATTGCGACGTCTCCCAAAGACGACAGGCGGATGACAAGCGTAATCGCCATATTATTTTTTTCCGTACAGCACCGGGTTCAAATCCGGATCGTTGTACATTTTCATTTGTTTATAGACTTTCATGTATTTTTTGCCCGATTCGATATCTTCCAGAAGCCGGTCAATTGCCGAAGATAAGTCTTGCCGCTGTTCCAAAAGGATGTTTAACTTATTCCGGCATACCTCGTTATGATTTCCCTCAGCATCATGCCGCTCCACTTCTTTCCGCATGTGATAAATTTTCAATGCCAAAATGGACAAGCGGTCAACAGCCCATGCGGGACTTTCCGTGTTAAGGGTCGCTTCTTCCGAAGGACGGATATTCCGGTATTTTTCCAGGAAGTAGCTGTCTATCATTTCTACCAGATCGGTACGCTCTTGATTCGACCTGTCAATTCTCCGTTTGATTTCCAGCGCTTTAACAGGGTCTATTTCCGTATCCCGAATAATATCTTCCAAATGCCATTGCACCGTATCGACCCAGTTTTTCAAATAAAGGTAATACTCAACGGATTTTTCCGGATACGGATTTTGAACAGTTGCGTCCACATCATCTCTTTTGTGATAATCCATAATAGATTTTTCAAAGACAGGGGAAGCTAATGCCGTGAATTGCATATCTGTATTTTTTTTATTGAGTTAACGAGTAAACAAGTTGACGAGTTGACGAGTAAACAAGTAAACGGGATATAAAGAATCTTTTTTGTTAATTCGTGATAAATATTATTCCTCAATCAACCGAAAACCATACCCCTGCTCCATCAACCATTCTATTGACCTCGGCAACGATTCTTTCATCCGGTCGCCCGATTTCAAAGAATCGTGGAAGACTATAATCGAACCGTTGCGGGTGTATTTTTTCACGGCTTCAAATACTTGGCCGGCAGTCATCAACCGGCTGTAATCACGCGGCACAACGTCCCACATGATTATTTTATATTTTTTTCTCAGGGCGTAAAATTGCGGTAAACGCATGTGTCCGTGCGGGGGGCGAAACAGTTTGCTGCCTATCAGCTTCGCAGCGTCTTCCACATCCCGGATATAGGTTTCTGTCGTTACTTTCCATCCCTGCAAATGGTGAAAAGTATGATTTCCAACGGTATGTCCGCGCTCCAGTACCATCCGGTAAATTTCGGGATATTTACGGACATTGTCGCCTACGCAGAAAAAAACGGCTTTTATTCCATATTTATCCAGCAAATCCAACACCCAGGGGGTTATTTCCGGAATGGGTCCGTCATCGAACGTAAGATACACAACTTTTTCATCTGTGTTGAATCTCCATTGTGAACCGCGGTACAGGCCGCGATACGGTACAGGTGGTCTTTCTATCAGCATAATTTATTGGTTTGTTCCGCCTTTGTTCATCCTGTTTGAAGTGTTTTCAAACCGTTCACCGAAGCGATTGTAATCATCAATCATCGTTTTATATTTTTCCGGATCAACCGACCGGTAGAACTGTAAAAACTGCCCCATAGCATATAAATCACTCCTGATGTCCCTGTACATGGTCATATAATCGCGATCATTGAGCCTTGAGTACCATTCCAACTCTCCGGTAACGGATTCCGACAGGGTGTCATTAATCTGCCGCGCCTTGACGGTATCCCCTGCCGACAGGTAGGTTGACGCAATTTCATTCATTGAATAGAAATCGTAAGGCACATTGTAATCGGGGATTGATTTCACGGCATAATCCATCGCTTCTATGGCTTCATCCTTCTTGCCTTCGGCAATCAGCCGCGATCCGAGCGTTCCGAACATTGACCGGAACAGTCTTGCCATACGCATGGAATTGGAATCAATATACAGTCCCGGTTTTTCCAGGTTTCCCCAACGATATTTGTACATCAGGTTTTCATAGAAAATATCCGTATCCAGATTTCTTCCGCCCACAGTAACATCATAAGGCACAATCCTGTAGGCAACGCCGTCCTGACGGAAATAATTTTCCATCCGTATGTATTGATCCGACCCTACGGTGGTGGCAAAATAAAACGGCCTCGACCAGTCTTTATTGTTCCTCAGCATATCCAGAATCATCATTTCCTGTTTAGCTAAAGCCTGTTTTTGCGGAGTAACCACTTCCCGGTTGGCATTGTATCTGGGGCCGAGATAGATATATACCCTGTCCGTCAGCCAGCCGGCCTGTTCCGGCTTCACCGCGCCCGACCGGACAACGGCAGCCGTATCGACGGGAATATAAAGCACATTGGAACGGATGTTATCCATAGGCGGATAGTTGCCGACTTTTTTTACCCTGTTGTCGTCGGATTTGACCCTGGCCAAAGCATAAGCCACATCCTGCGGCTTATCAACCGGATTAAGAATATAGGCAACGTCATGTTTTCCCTGCAAATACTCGGCGCGTTTCCACGAGATGGGAAGCGGCTCCGATTCGTATGCCTGGCGTTTCATTTGATCAATATACCAGTCGGTTTGCAGGTAACTCAGGTTGCAAACGCGAACATCCGTGCGGTATCCTTCAACTTCCTGCGCATACCAAAGGGGGAAAGTATCGTTGTCGCCCATCGTAAAAATAACCGCATTGGGTTCGCACGTGCTCAGGTAGTTGAACCCGAAATCACGCGCCAGATACCTTTTGGAGCGGTCGTGATCGTCCCAGGTCTGCGAAACCATTTGGACGGGAACCAGCAGGCACAGCAGCGAGGCGGCAATCGCCGACAGCAATCCGGGAAGTTTAAGGTATTTACGCAAAACTTTTTCAATCAAACCCACGCCCAGCCCTATCCAGATACAAAAGGCGTAGAATGAAGCGGCATAAGCGTAATCCCGCTCGCGAGGCTGATTGGGCGGCTGATTCAGATAAATCACAACGGCCAGCCCAGTCATAAAAAACAGGAGAAAGATGACCCAAAAATCCCGCGTTCCTTTTTTCCCCGAATATATCTGGAAGAAAATGCCCAAAATGCCCAAAAGAAGCGGCAACATGTAAAATTTGTTATGTCCCTTGTTTTTCGCGATAAAATCCGGTAAATGATCCTGCGGTCCAAGCCGCCATTCATCAAAGAACCGGATACCGGTCATCCAGTTGCCGTTGGCAACTTCGCCATAGCCCTGAATTTCGTTTTGCCGGCCTGCAAAATTCCACAGGAAATAGCGCCAGTACATGAAATTAACCTGATAGGAAAAGAAAAACCTGATATTTTCCATGAAAGTCGGCACAACCATAACACTGTAAGGACTGTCGTCCGTTTCTTTATACCTGACGCGTTTCCCCTTGAAGTTTGTCCATTGCTTATAGGTGTCCGCATGTTCCCTGCTGTACATGCGCGGGAAAATCGTACACAATTCTTCCGGATACACAAACGATTCTTTTCTTCCCGATATAAAATACCGGTCTTTTTCCGCAGGATCGTTTTTGGCAATTTGCGTCCACACAGGCCCCTTGTCTTTGGTTGCCGGCGACAGTATATTTCCTTTCCTCACCCTCTTTACCTCGGCAACAAAAGTCTGTCCGTAAAGCAAAGGCGTTTCGCCGTACTGTTCCCGCGACAGATAATCCCGCAGGGTAAAAATGTCTTCGGGCGAATTTTGATCCATCGGCGTATTGGCCGATGAGCGAATCATGATAAGCGCGTAGGACGAATAGCCGATGGTGATGACCAATAAACCTGTCAAAATGCTGTTGATGGCCGCCGGATTCAATTTTTTGGCACGGAAAACGAATATGCTTGCAACGGCCAGGATAATTATTCCCGGCCACGGATTGTTACCGATAAACGGAATCCCCAACAGGGCGATTGAAAGTAAAAAACCGGTTTTTGCCCTCTCCGGACTGTATTTTTCCCGCATGGTTTCCCAGATACCCCAGGCAAGCACGGCAAAAACCGTGAAGATATAAACCCCCACGCCCGTATTGTACGGCAAGCCGAAACCATTGACAAACAGCAACTCAAACCATCCGGCAACCTTCACCAGCCCCTGAATGATACCGTAAAGCATAATGCCCACAATAACAAAGGAAATCAGTAAGGCAACCAGCGAGCCTTTCAAAGTCGGAGCGGGATATTTTTTATAATAATAAACAAGGACAATGGCGGGAATACAAAGCAGGTTCAGCAGGTGGACGGCAATTGAAATGCCCATCAGGTAAGCGATTAAAATCAGCCATCGGTCGGAATGAGGCTCGCCGGCCACGTCTTCCCATTTCAAAATCATCCAGAAAACCAGCCCCGTCATCAATGAAGAAAAAGCGTACACTTCTCCTTCAACCGCCGAAAACCAGAACGTATCCGACCACGTGTAAGCCAAAGCGCCTGCCGCGCCGCAACCGAGAATCGCTATTAATCTCGAGAGCGGCATCTTTTTGCCTTCTTCGGGAAATATGATTTTCCTTGCCAGGTGAGTAATGGTCCAGAATAAAAACAGGATCGTCAATGCGCTGAAAACAGCCGACATACTGTTCACCATGGCCGCCTTCAGGGAAGGGTCGGAAGTCAACAGGGTAAACAAATTGGCTGTCATCATAAAAATAGGGTTCCCGGGCGGGTGACCCACTTCAAGTTTACAGGCGGAAGCAATAAACTCGCCGCAATCCCAAAAACTGCCTGTCGGCTCTATCGTCATCAAATAAGTAACTGCTGCAATGGCAAAAACAAGCCATCCAAGAATGTCATTTGCTAATTTAAATGTTCTCATGTTAACTAAGCGGTATTTTTAAAAAATTTCGGCAAAGGTAATGAAAGATAATGAAAAAATAAATATTTTAACCGTTTACATGCTATTTTTCTTATTGAGAAGGGTAAACGGGGGGAAATTATGAATTGCGAATTACAAATTACGAATTACGCGGGAAAGTGAGAGTCAATGAGTTACGCGGCATCATCAATTGCGAGGCGCAGGGGCGCGCCCTGTTGCAACAAAGGAATCAATATTTTTCAATTTTCAATTCGCAAGGTTTTTATAATTTCAACGAATGATAGCCTTCGGAAAGCGAATTTCCGCCTGCGGAGACCAAAATGCTGTTTTTGCCGGCAAAAATTGATTTTCTGCCGGCAAAATTTCAGTTTCTGCCGGCAAAAATTGATTTTCTGCCGGCAACATTTCGGTTTCTGCCGGCAACATTGCGGTTTCTGCCGGCAGAAATTGGTTTTCTGCCGGCAACATTTCGGTTTTTGCCGGCAGAAATTGGTTTTCTGCCGGCAACATTGCGGTTTCTGCCGGCAGAAATTCGTTGTTATCAGGCAATAATTCATTGATTTATAGAAATATTGCGAATTTAAAATCGAAAATCGAAAAATTTTTATTCATTTGTTGCCTCGCGCAGGGTGCACCCGTGTATGTACCCAAAATAATTTCAAAAAAACGCTCCCGATGATTCGGGACGCGCCCCGTAATTCGTAATTAATTTGCCAAATGCGATGACATTATAATCGTTTCTTATTATCTTTGCAAAATATTTAATCTCCGGCTGGCGCAAGGCAGTGTCCCGCGCCAGCCGGAACAAACAAACAGCGTAAATCATAGAATTAAAAATTAATTTGTGTTATGAAAAAAATATTATTAATTATGGTGCTTTGCACCGTTATCATTCCCCCGGCCAGGGGGGAGTATGGATATTGGTCATGGTCTTACTGGTACTGTCCTGTCTCATACAGTGAAGCCAGGGTTTATTTCCAGGTTTGGTGGGGAACGGCTGGATCTAATGTATATGTAGCAGGAGAGGGACCTCTTCCGGATTCAAATGAAGGTAACACTAAAGAGTTTCCTTTCTCTTATCTTTATGGAGGACCTTATTCATGGGCTTTACCCTGGAGAAAGGGAGGAGCTACTGCTGAAATTGGTTATAAGGGACAATTGGACCCATCTCCAGCAAGTTTAAAGATTGTTCTGGTTACAGTTGATGAAGGTATCACTCACGTAGGCAGCTGGTGGTTTGCCGGATTAGGATATTTGCAGGAAGCTGTCATGCCATGGTCTTTACAGTCCATAGGAGAAGGTGCATTTAAAAGTTGCAAGAAATTGACATACTTTGAGTGTCCCGACAACGTTAAAACCATAGGCAAGAGTGCATTTGAAGGTTGTAATGCACTGTCTACATTTGATGTATACGATCTCACTGGAAATTATAAAATAAGCGAAGCCCCTCTAAACATAGGCAACCGCGCGTTTGCAGACTGCGGCAGTTTAAAGAATCTTAAAATTACTGCCAACTCAACTCTTGGCGATGAAGTATTCAAAGGTTCCGGACTTGAATCTGTTGATCTTGGAAATAATGTCAAATTCGGAAGTAATGTTTTTCAGGATTGCAAAAACTTCAAACATTTTACGGTTTCTGCCGCTTCAACTCTGGGCGATTGTGCACTGGCCAACTCTTCACTTGAAACTGTTACCGTTAACGATAATGTTACCTTCGGAAAGTATACTTTCCAAAACTGCAAAAATTTGAA
>JAITCT010000291.1 GCA_031282925.1 Dysgonamonadaceae bacterium
TTTCTACCCCGGCACGGAACAATCATTGAACGGAAAGAACCGCGAAGAAGCGGTAAGGCGTCAAGGCGAAGACGCTTTAACTGTGAAATTATGGTTTGACATGTATTAGATGCAATGGAGAATGAAGACAAAACATTCTCAATTCCCCCCGTTGTTGCGACAAGGTTGAACCTTGTCGCAATTATCCCGACAGGTTCGACCTGTCAGGATAGAACGGCGCGAGGCACAGCCTCGCACCAACGGAGGGGTACGCATCCCGTATGGTGCGACGACGTAGGGGCGCACCCGCGTGTGCGCCCTGATCATCGGGGTGCGCATTCTGATTATTAGAGGCGCACACACGGGTGCGCCCCTACGCGGATATAACAAATGAACCAATAATTTTCATTTTTCATTTTTAATTCGCAAAATTTCTATAGATCAACGAATTTTTGCCGGCAGAAACCAAAATGCTGCCGGCAAAAACTAAATTTCTGCCGGCGGAAACTAGAATGTTGCCGGCAGCAGGCCACTTTCTGCCGGCAGAAACCCGAGCGTTGCCGGCAACAGACCACTTTTTGCCGGCAAAAACCCGAGCGTTGCCGGCAGCAGACCACTTTCTGCCGGCAAAAACCGGAGCGTTGCCGGCAACAGACCACTTTCTGCCGGCAAAAACCTGAGCGTTGCCGGCAGCAGACCACTTTTTGCCGGCAAAAACCTGAGCGTTGCCGGCAGCAGACCACTTTTTGCCGGCAAAAACCCGAGCGTTGCCGGCAGCAGACCACTTTCTGCCGGCAAAAACCGGAGCGTTGCCGGCAGCAGACCACTTTCTGCCGGCAAAAACCCGAGCGTTGCCGGCAGCAGACCACTTTTTGCCGGCAGAAACTGAAATGTTGCCGGCAGAAAACCAATTTTTGCCGGCAGAAAACAGGATTTTGCCGGAAATAATCCCAGTATTTCCGCAAAAATCCCGTTTTTCCGCATATAACCGGCACATTCGGCGTATGCAATGCCTTTCGGCGCCTGCAGCAACACGAAACGTTTTGTAATCAACTGAAAAATATCAAAAAGGAATCGCGGTTTTCTAACCAAAAAACAGTAACTTTGCGGCGAATTTGTAACACGATGCTCATAATCAAATGAAAAATATACGGAACTTCTGTATCATTGCACACATCGACCACGGCAAAAGCACCCTGGCCGACCGTTTGCTGGAATATACCCAAACCGTTACCGCCAAAGAAATGCAAAATCAGGTGCTGGACAACATGGATCTGGAGCGCGAACGCGGGATTACCATTAAAAGCCATGCCATTCAGATGGAATATAATTACAAAAGTGAAAATTATATTTTAAATCTGATAGACACCCCGGGACATGTGGATTTCTCCTATGAAGTCTCCCGCTCGATAGCCGCCTGCGAAGGCGCGCTGTTAATTATCGACGCGGCGCAGGGCATCCAGGCACAGACGATTTCCAATCTGTATATGGCTCTGGAAAATGATTTGGAAATCATTCCCGTACTCAATAAAATTGATTTGCAGCAGGCGAAGCCCGAAGAAGTGGAAGACCAGATTATCGAACTGCTGGGCTGCAGCCGGAACGATATTCTCCGCGCCAGCGGAAAAACCGGCGAAGGCGTTTACGAAATTCTCAATGCCGTCGTAGAAAAAGTGCCTGCCCCGAAAGGCGACCCCAACGCGCCCCTGCAAGCCTTGATCTTTGATTCGGTTTTTAACTCATTCCGGGGCATCATCGCTTATTTCAAAATTGAAAACGGCTCTATCCGGAAAGGAGATAAAGTGAAATTTATTGCCACCGGAAAAGAATACGAAGCCGACGAAGTGGGCGTTCTTAAACTGGAAATGTCGCCCCGCGAAGAAGTCGCCTGCGGAGACGTAGGCTACATTATTTCCGGGATAAAAGTTTCAAAAGAAGTGAAGGTAGGAGATACAATCACCCATATCAACCGGCCTGCGGACAAGGCGATAGAAGGGTTTGAAGAAGTGAAGCCGATGGTTTTTGCCGGCGTGTATCCGATTGAAACGGAAGATTTTGAAAACTTGCGCTCCTCGCTCGAAAAACTGCAACTAAACGACGCTTCGCTGACTTTCCAGCCGGAATCGTCCGTAGCGCTCGGTTTCGGGTTTCGTTGCGGTTTCCTGGGATTACTCCACATGGAAATCGTGCAGGAACGGTTAGACCGCGAATTTAATATGGACGTGATTACTACTGTCCCCAACGTTTCCTACAAGGTGTACGACAAACACGGAAACTGCCGGGAAGTACACAACCCGGCCGGATTACCCGACCCGACTTTGATTGATCACATTGACGAGCCGTTTATCCGCGCCTCCGTCATTACCAATATGGCATATATCGGGCCGATTATGACCTTATGCCTGGGTAAACGCGGCATTTTGGTTAAACAGGATTATATTTCCGGCGACAGGGTCGAAATACTTTTCGATTTGCCTTTGGGCGAAATTGTTATTGATTTTTACGATAAACTGAAAAGCATTTCCAAAGGCTATGCCTCGTTCGATTATCACATGCACGATTACCGGCCGTCGAAATTAGTCAAACTGGATATCCTGCTGAACGGGGAACAAGTGGACGCGCTTTCCACTTTAACGCATACGGACAATGCCGTTACTTTCGGCCGCCGGATGTGCGAAAAACTGAAGGAACTGATTCCCCGGCAGCAATTTGACGTCGCAGTTCAAGCGGCCATCGGAGCGAAAATCATTGCCCGCGAAACCATTAAAGCCGTGCGTAAAGACGTAACGGCCAAATGCTACGGAGGAGATATCACCCGTAAACGGAAACTGCTCGAAAAGCAGAAAGAAGGAAAAAAACGCATGAAGCAGGTCGGAAACGTGGAAGTGCCGCAGAAAGCCTTCCTTGCAGTGTTAAAACTGGACTAAGCATTGCCCGCGTAAAAAAATATCCGTTAAAATTTGGAGAAACAATAAATTCGTTTTACCTTTGGCACATAAAATCGGAGTTCCGGTCTGGATTGACCGGAATTTCTTTTTATTTTTTTCGTTATAGTATTAAATTTTTAAGTATGTCTGTACATTATTTGACAAAAGAAGGATACCACAAACTCCTCGAAGAAGTAAATTATTTGGAAACGGAGCAGCGCCCTGCAATTTCAAGACAAATTGCGGAAGCCCGCGATAAGGGCGACCTGTCCGAAAATGCGGAATATGATGCGGCTAAAGAAGCGCAGGGTATGCTGGAAGCTAAAATTTCCCGGTTAAAAACAGTGCTTTCCAACGCCCGCCTGATTGATGAAAGCCAGATTTCAACCGACAGCGTGCAAATATTGAACAAGGTTACAATCAGGAACACCAAAAACAACCAGAAAATGACCTATATGCTGGTTTCCGAAAGCGAAGCCGATTTGAAACAGGGGAAAATCGCCATCGGCACGCCCATCGGGAAAGGCCTGTTAGGTAAAAAAACCGGCGATATTGTGGATATTAAAGTTCCGAACGGAATATTGAATTTTGAAATCGTTGATATTACCTTATGACTGTTTTCGGTAAAATAGCAGCCGGTGAAATACCGGGCTACAAAATAGCGGAAAATGCCGGCTTTTACGCTTTCCTGGATATTAATCCTTTGGTGAAAGGGCATACGCTTGTCATCCCTAAAAAGGAAGTGGATTATATTTATGATTTGGACGACCGGACGGTCGGCGAAATGTTTATTTTCTCAAAGCAGGTAGCGAAAGCCATACAAAAAGCAATTCCCTGCAAACGGATAGGGATTGCGGTCATCGGACTGGAAGTGCCGCACGCTCACATCCACCTGATTCCCCTGAACCGGGAATCGGACATGGCTTTTTCAAATCCCAGGTTAAAACTTACTCCGGAAGAATTCCGAAACATTGCTGCAGCAATAGTAAACGAGTTAACGAGTTAACAAGTCCTAATTTACTCATTAACTCGTCAACTCGTCTACTCGTTACTCGTTTACTTGTCAACTCATTAACTCCCTATAATACATCAATCACTTTGCCCGTGTCTCCCTCCGGTCTTTCCTTTTTCGGGATAGATACCGATAAAACGCCGTTTTCATACGATGCGGCAATCGCATCCTTGTCAATTTCGTCCGGCAAAAGCAAAGTCTGTTTGAACTGCGAATACCCGAACTCCCTGCGGAGGTAACGTTCGTGCTTGTCTTCCTTTTCCGTTTTTTTCTCGGCTGAAATCGTCAACACATTGTCTTTGTTGATATCAACCTTGAAATCTTCCTTGGCAATTCCCGGCGCTCCCACTTCAATGCGGAAACCGTTTTCCGTTTCAACTACATTCACTGCAGGCGAAGCGGCTTGCCTTCTGCCCAAAACGCTGCCGTAAAAATCATCATTGAAAAAATCATTAAATACATTCGGCAGCCAATGCTGAGTTCTTCTAACTGGTGTCATCATAATAAATTCTCCTTTCTTTTTAATTAATAATTTCACCCGAAGAAATATCAATAACAATGCCATCCCTGCTATCAGCCCTTATTGGTGTCAAATCGACATGAATTATTATATGTACAGGTTAAAAAGAACGCAAATCATGCCATTTTGACTTGATTTTAATACATTGTAATTTTTAGTTTCCCCCTGTCGCACCCTGTCATTCCCGCGCAGGCGGGAATCCCGTGTTGAGAAGCTCGATGCGGCGAAGCAATCCGGGATATATGCCGAATGTTGGCGCGAGGTTCTACCTCGTGCCTGTTTATCATGACAGGTTTAACCTGTCGGGATAGTTGCGACAAAGTAGCCCCTTGCCGCAACAAGGAGAATTACTTAGCCTCACTGCGTCATTGCGAGCCGCAGGCGAAGCAATCCAGAGAATAACCGCAGTACATTTCTGGATTGCTTCAGGCTAACGTCTTCGCAATGACGCAGTGGGGTTGAATAATCCCAGATTGCTTCGCCTTGCGGCTCGCAATGACGGGCCGCAAGGCGACCATTTAAAATACACCCGTAAGTATCGTCAATTTTGTTAATCTGCCGGAATATCATTAAATTTGCGACTCAAATAAAATAATATTTCATGAATCGACCGTTAGCAGAACGAATGCGTCCCCAGTCATTAGACGATTATGTCGGCCAGCATCATCTGGTGGGGCAGGGGAATGTCCTTCGGAAAATGATTGATTCGGGAACCGTTCCCTCGTTTATTTTGTGGGGGCCTCCGGGCGTTGGGAAAACAACTTTGGCGCGGATTATTTCGGCGCAGCTGGATATTCCTTTTTTTTCGCTGAGCGCCATCAATTCGGGTGTAAAAGACGTTCGGGAAATCATCGAAAAGGCCAAATCAACCGCTTTTTTCGATAACAAACGCCCCGTTTTGTTTATTGATGAAATTCATCGTTTCAGTAAATCCCAACAAGATTCGCTGCTGGCTGCCGTCGAAACCGGCGTCATTACTTTGATTGGCGCAACGACCGAAAATCCTTCGTTTGAAGTAATCAGCCCGTTGCTTTCCCGCTGTCAGGTGTATGTCCTGAAAAGCCTGAGCGCAGATGATTTGTTAAAACTGCTGCACAAGGCTTTAACCACCGACGTTGAACTGAAAAAGAAAAAAATCACGATACAGGAAACGGCAGCGTTGTTGCGGTTTTCTGGTGGAGACGCCCGTAAACTGCTCAATATACTTGAATTGGTTATCGACGCCGATGAAAATAACGAACCGGATACTCCCGTTATTATTACCGACGAAAAAGTCATCGACCGCCTGCAGGAAAATCCTGTCGCTTACGACAAAGGCGGGGAAATGCACTACGATATTATTTCGGCTTTTATCAAATCCATCCGGGGCAGCGACCCCGACGGCGCTGTTTATTGGCTGGCGCGAATGGTTGCCGGAGGCGAAGACCCCAAATTCATTGCCCGCCGTTTGGTGATTTCCGCTTCGGAAGACATTGGTTTGGCGAATCCCAATGCCTTGTTGCTGGCTAACGCCTGCTTCGATGCGCTGACTAAAATCGGTTGGCCCGAAGGACGGATTATCCTGGCGGAAACGACTGTTTATCTGGCAACAAGCCCCAAAAGCAATTCGGCATATATGGCCATTGAAAACGCCGTGGCAGAAGTCAACAAGTCGGGCAATTTACCTGTTCCGCTTCATTTGCGCAACGCCCCCACCCAGTTAATGAAAAGCCTGAATTATCACAAAGGTTACAAATATACCCATGATTACGAAGGAAATTATGTCGAACAGGATTATTTACCGGAAGAAATTAGGGATAAAAAATTCTGGTTTGCTCAGGATAACGCTCAAGAAAAGAAAATTCGGGAAAGGATGGATCAACTGCGTTCCACCTGCTAACAAGTAAAAAAAATCCGATATGACTTTCTAAAAAACAAATTAGGCACATTATGAAATTACAAAACATAGAGATAAAGAAATTATTCGGCGTGTTTGATTACAACATAGACCTGAATAATGAAGAGAACCTGATTATTTTAACAGGTCCCAATGGTTATGGAAAAACGACCATTTTGAATATCATTTATAACCTTTTCAACCAAAGATTTTTCTATTTTCGGAAAATTGATTTTGAATTGATTGCTGTTTTCTTTACCGACAATAGAAAGATAACAATAAACAAAAAAACGGGAAAGGGAAAAGCCGAACAATTTGTTCAAATTGAACTGTATAATGATAACCGGCGAATTGATAACTACATTTACAATTCAGAGGAAGAACATGCGTTAATACAAAATATTAATCGGTATATGCCCAATTACAGTATATTCTCAAATGTTATAATTAATAACAGGACAGGAAAACAAACCGGATTAGGGGAATTTTTGAATGAAAGTATTGATTATATTCCGGATAAAATTTTTGATTTAATTAAAAAACAGGGAGAAATACACCCCCGGGTATTACAAACATTGAATAATACAAATGTTTATCTGATAAAAGAACAGCGTTTGTTAAAAAAACAATCGTATGAAACAAATAGACCTGTCAATTCAAATACACCTTTTGTAAATACCATTGAAGAATGTGCAAAAGAATTGAAAAATGAAATTGAACAAAAGCAGTTGGAAGCATACCAAGTTGCCCAAAAACTTGACAGTTCATTTCCACAACGATTGATTGAATGCAAAAATGAATTGCAGGAAGATGAATTTAATAAACGGTTTTTAAACTTGAATGACAAGCAAAAAAAATTACAGCAATTCGGAATTGCTACAAGCGGTCAAATAATCACAAAATATGATGATAAAGATGCAAGGGTTTTAACTGTATATCTTGAAGACTCTGAAAAAAAGGTAGAAGGCTATGCCGATTTGTTGAATAAAATCGAACTGTTTGTAAATATATTAAACGAAAAGCGTTTTGCATTTAAGTCTATTGTAATCAATAGCGCCCAAGGTTTCTCTTTTCAATCAAACAATGGACAGAATCTTCATTTAACGGATTTGTCGTCCGGCGAACAGCAAGAGGTTGTACTTTTCTACGAACTGTTATTTAAGACAAATCCTGATACGTTAATCTTAATTGATGAGCCTGAAATTTCTTTGCATGTGATTTGGCAAAAAACGTTTGTTAAAGATTTACTGAAAATTGCCGGAATGAAACAAATATCTTTTTTAGTAGCAACTCATTCTCCACAAATCATAAACGGCAGGTGGGATTTAGGGCGGGACTTATTTAAACTTGCAAAGGAAAATTAGTTATGGAACAAGACCTTGGTTTAAGGAATAATACAGTTGCAAATGATAAAATTGACGAAATCCGTCTTGCCTTGAACAGCGAAACTGGAAATCAAATCATCTGGGTATTAGTCGAAGGAGAAGACGATCGTAAAATATATCCCAAATTTCTTGACGAAACAAGAGCGAGCGTTGAGTTTGTAACCGGTGGAAAAGGACAGTTAACGATTGCTTTAAATGCACTTGCAAAAGAAACAAAACAGGTAATCGGTATTCAGGACGCGGATTTTTTGCATATAGACAAGAATTATCCTGCTGTTACGAACCTGTTTTATACAGATTATCACGACATTGAAATGACCATGTTAAGTTTCGATGAGGTACGATGCAATTGTTTCACAGAATACCGTATGCAAGCCAATCAAAACGACATTTGGAAAAATGTTTTACAGGAAGCCTCTTATATTGCATATATTCGCTGGTACAGCGAAAAGAACAACTGTAAAATACTTTTGGATACGGAGATAATTTAACCGAAATATCAGACGGGAAAATATCATTAAAAAATCAGGATTTATTACAGGTGCTAAACGCCAGGTCTCAAAATAAAACAGAAGAATTAACAGGCGAAAACATTGATAATTTTATTACAGCCAATCAAACCGATGATTTGCTGAATTTATGTAACGGACATGATATTACGGCATTATTATCGTTAATTATTGGCGGGCGGGTTTCTCATAAAGAATTTTGCAGGCATTTGAGACTGTCTTTTATTTTTCAACATTTCAGTCAAACAAAATTATACGCTGAAATTGTCAATTGGCAAATCAAACAGGGTTATTGTATTTTGAAAAATGTAGCATAACAACTTCCAAACAAACGGTAAATTATTAACTAATCATTCAACATAAAAATTATGAAACCAACATTATTAATTCTGGCTGCCGGCATGGGCAGTCGCTACGGAGGTCTGAAACAGTTGGACGGACTGGGTCCCAATGGCGAAACCATTATGGATTATTCGGTTTACGATGCCGTAAGAGGCGGGTTTGGGAAAATCGTATTCGTTATCCGGCGCAGTTTTGAAGCGGATTTTCGTGAAAAAATCCTCAAAAAATACGCGCATTTGGTTCCCGTTGAAACTGTTTTTCAGGAACTGGATGATCTTCCCGAAGGAGTTGAAGTTCCCGCGAACAGGGAAAAACCCTGGGGCACCAACCATGCTGTGATGATGGGCAGACAGGCGATTTGCGAGCCGTTTGCCGTTATCAATGCCGATGATTTTTACGGCAGGGAAAGTTTTCGGGTTTTGGCCGGCTATTTGGCCGGTTTGAAAGGCCGGCAAAACGACTATTGCATGGTCGGTTACCGGCTGGGAAACACTCTGTCGGAAAGCGGTTCGGTTGCCCGCGGAATCTGCGAAAAAGATGCGGACGGTTATCTGGAAACGGTGGTGGAACGCACCTGTATCTTTCGCAATATGGACGGGAAAATCAAATACAGAGACGAACAGGGCAACCTGCAAACGGTTGGTGAAAATGTTCCCGTATCCATGAATATGTGGGGATTTACTCCCGAATATTTCAGTTATTCAGACGAACAGTTTGTCGATTTCTTTGCAAAAAACAGGGATAACCCGAAAGCGGAATTTTTCATTCCCTTTGCAGTCAACAATTTGATTCTAAGCAGAAAAGCAAAAGTAAAAGTCCTGGACACCTCTTCCAAATGGTTTGGTGTTACATACGCCGACGACCGTCCGGGCGTTATTGCCAAGATCAAAGAATTAACGGAAAAAGGCGAATATCCGAAAATGGTGAAGGGGTGAACGGTGAACAGTGAATGACGCCCCTTCACTGTTCACCCCTTCACCATTTCATAAGTTTTGTACTCCCAATCGGCAGTTTTGTACTTTAAAACAGGGGGTTTTGTACATTTTCCCTTTTTTCGCGGTTGCTTTTCCGGAATTTTGTTTTACCTTTGCGCCGAGTTGATGAAAGGGTACTTACTATGTGTAACCGAATATGTTTTGTACGCATATAAGCCGGATTATTGATTCATAATATATTAATTAAACGGTTTAATAATTTAAATTTTTTAGAAAATGAAAAGAAACAGAAACTTTTTATTGATTGTGTGGGCGGCGTCCCTTTTGGGATTGTCCGCCGTGCGGACGGCACATGCGAGATTGTTTATTCCCAGTGAGCTGGGAGTGTATGAATCCCCCAAAGAGACGCCTACCGGAAACGTAGAAGCAGATAGTGTGCATGCACTTCTTTCTTCCAGTGCGTTTGATCCGGAGCAGAAGGCATACGACCTTATTTCGGCTTACAAGTCTCGGTCGCTTTCGCTGGCTTTTAAGTGGGCGGAAGTCGCTGGCACGGACCTAGTACAGAATGGGGACACTGCAAAAGTAGAGGTCTTTGTCAATGGCGACAAAATAACGACCTTTAAGGTGACCGGGGGAGACTTTCTCTCTTTCGCTGATTCCGTTTATCTGATTCCTTTCGGGAGCGGCTTGGACTCGGTTGTAGGTCGGGTTGAAGTAACTATACCCGCAATATATAATGGCGGGGTTGAAAAAAAAGAAATATACAGTGCTACCGTCAGGAGAGGCGTAGTGGATGATATTACCGCCCTGAGAAATATCTGGATAACGGATTCAATCGGAAAAAAAATCAATAATACGGTGGTTGCTTTCCAGGATACTATTTTTAAGCAAGTGGCGGGCGCTGACGGCAAGCTGAGACCCGGGAGCGAACCATGGGAGGTCTCTTTTAAAGACTTGGACACAAAGGATGAGACCAGCACCAGGGGCAGGGCTGATACGCTTTATTTTACGAAATTCGACGCACAAAGTACGGTTAAGGTTATCATAAACAACCGCGATACGATGAAGCTGAGTCAGACTGATGTTATAAGGGTAATTTCGAGGGATAGTGCGCTGGCGAATGACTCCCCGGAGAGGGATAGTATTTTTCATATCGGCAGCGAAATTTACAAGGTGAAAATTCACGCTGGTAACAGCTACAAGATTGAAGTAACGGCAAGGGACAAGAAAACTAAAGACTACTATCATATTACCCTGCTTGCTGATACCATCAAGCCGAATCCTGATCCTAATTCTGCTATATTAGAAACGTTAAAGGATCTTTACCTGTATGAAGGGGATAAAAAAAATCCCAGCAAGCGTTATGACCTCAAACCAGAAGGGGGAGGAGTCGGTTTTGATACAGCAAAGACGAAGTATAGAGTAACCGTAAACGCTCCCTGGTCGGCAATTGCCGGTGAAAGTCCGTCAATTAGTGTTGGTTATGACTTTTGGGATGGTTCCTTGATAAAAGATGAGCATGTAGAGGTATTTCAGTCTGTAAGTGAAGGCAAGAAGTTCATCAAGGTTTTCACACGTCTAGAAGAAGGCGATAGTACTTACACGATAGAAGTATTCAACGGCAATACTCAACTGAAATCTTTCCGTTTAAGTTCTGACGCGGACGGCTTGAAGCCCATTGAACTGACTCGCGACAGCGCGGGAGACTACACATCTGCGGCTGTGGACTATACCGTCTCATCCGTTTTTGCATGGGCTGCTTTAGAAGAATCCACCGCTAAAGTGGTAAACGTAGACCAGGACACAAAGTGGACAGAGAATACTAACGACGAGTATCGGAGATTACTTAGTCTAAGCGACCTTGTTAAAAATGGCGGCGGGAATCAAACTTTCTTGGTTTCGGTACTGGCTGGAGATACTACTGTAACAAAAACTTATAAGGTAACAGTAAAGATGAACTACGATCCGACCCCGGACAAAGTTGCTTTCACATGGTCGGGTGATGTTAAGGCGGAGTTTACAAGAGATAAACTTAGATCGGACAGTGTGTTTGATGTTTCAATTCCGGCGGATGTTGAAATTGAGTCAATTGAACATCAGGTGGAAAAAAGTAATGAGGAGCTTTTCCGCGTGTTTAAAGGCTGGATAGAACGCGACGGTGTGTATACTTACATAGTTAAGGTAACGTCCAGAGTAGATGGAGCAACGAAGACATACACGTTCAACCTGCTTTATCCGAGCAGCGACGCTTCCCTGTCGTTCCTTGCCGTACCCGGTTTTGAACTTTCGCCTGCTTTTGATCCCGCTATTTTAGCATATACGGTTATCGTTCCGAGTGAACAGGCATCTATTAATTTTATTGCGCAAGCGCACACGAAAGCAACTGTTACGGGCGACCGTACCCACACGCTGCATGGCGATTCTACGTTTGCGATTGAAGTAACCGCCGAAGACAAAGTAACAACGAAAACTTACAGGATAAGGGTAACCGACAATTCTCATACGGGTATCCAACTCGCGGGTGGTTCGTCCGTACAGATATATGTGAGCAATCAGTCCCTGCATGTAAGTACACCTGCAGCCGAACGGGTCAGCGTTTACAGCGCCGGCGGTCAGCTGCTTTACAGCCTTGACAAGCAGGCCGGCAAGACTTTTGTTTCAACTTTCCCGAAAGGCGTCCTGATCGTGAAGGGCAGTTCGGGCTGGGTGAAAAAAGTGGCTCTGCACTGATAGCATCAGGCAACAGTTTGAATTTCATATTCAAACATGTTTAAATAAGTTAAATAATTTTGAAAACGCTGCGACGTGAGTCGCGGCGTTTTTGTTTGGGTACAATTCGTAGAAATTACGAATTACGCGGCGCGGCCGAATAATCCCCTAATTATCAATTATCAATTGTCCATTATCCATTCCCCCATGCACCTTTCACCGTTCGTAATTAATTTTGTACATTTGCACCCGAAATTCAAAAAAAACAATGAACGAAATTCAGCGGCGAAGAACTTTCGCTATCATCTCCCACCCCGATGCGGGAAAAACAACATTAACCGAAAAACTCCTTCTGTTCGGCGGCGCAATTCACGTAGC
>JAITCT010000299.1 GCA_031282925.1 Dysgonamonadaceae bacterium
AATCGTTGCATTATCAGCCAGGTAAACGCCTTCGGCTATTTTCGGGCTAAAGCCCCGTACCGATTTTATTAGTGCCATATTATAGAATTTAAAAATAACAGAACAAAAGGATTAACCGCCCCTCGGCTGCCGGCGGGCAGCAAAAGTAAGACAATTATCCTTTATATACAAATCGGGCATGTAAGGTTAATTCTTTTTTTGAGGTGCTGTTTTTCATGCATGTTCATCTGAACACCAATAACCCCCTGGTTGGTACGAGGCTGTGCCTCGCGCCTTTTATCCCGACAGGTTCAACCTGTCAAAATAGACGGCGCGAGGCACAGCCTCGCACCAACCGGAGGAAGGTCTTTACCGAATCAAATCTTCTTTACGCCGAGCGGGGAAAAGACTGTATTTAATCAGGGAAATATGCTATCCAAATGCGTAAATAACTCAGCAAGACTGTTATTCCTTTGTCTAACGTTAATATATAAATTTGCATAATCTAAGGCATTGACTACACGATGAACCTTGTGTTTATTCTTGGTATATTTGTAAATATGCTGTAATCTTTTTGTTGGGTGGTCTATAGTTTCCGTTGAATCTTTGCTTACGTCAATTCCTGCGATTGCGTTAACCTTTGCCAATGTCAACTTTGCATCAATTTTCGAATAATGATTTTCTTCCGCCAAAAACCATGCTTCCACTTCAGTTACAGCAAGAACTATGTGTGTTGGAATGTCTGCGGATAATCCAAAATTTAACTGTTTCCTCAAAAATGCTATCTCATCTTGCTTCTTCGGATATACATCACGAAGCCCGATAATCAGAGAAAAACCCTTTTGCTTCATAGACTGTGAATGTTCGATAATATCGTCTTTCACTTTTGAATCACCTCCGCAATCATAGATTGCAAAGCAATAATCTGTTTGTTGAGTAACGGATTGCATTTTAAGCAAAATAAGATTTCTTGTATACTTGGCTCCACCTCTAAGTTGATAGGTCGTTACTGTAACCTTATTGGGACTAATTACTTGCTCAATTAACTTTTGAGCAAATATTTGCTCGGTTTGTCCTTCAACGAACAAGGCGACTTTTTTCATTTGGCTACTTTAGATTCCGATTCCTGAGAAATAAAATCGGTAGATAAAAAAGAAAAATTGGATAATCCCGTAAATTCAAATTCATCAAAAATATCCTTTGAATTACCATAGTTATAAATAACACATTCGCCTCCCTTGCGTTTGATTAGCTGCCAATATTTAAGAGGAACGCCGTTCATGACAAACCTGTCGTTTGTGGACATGACAAACTGTATCTCGCTATCTTTTTCGGCAGTATCAACAATTACTTTAATAATACCCGAAGACCGTTCAAAATCAAGCCCTTCTCCAATATCGTCAACGAGGATGGTAGTTGAACTTTTTTTTCGGATATTATATGTTATTTGTATAAGCAATGATAAAGCCCGGAACATTCCCTGAGACATTTCCATCTGAAAAATCATTGCCGTTCCGCTTTTTTCAACGATATAAATCATTTGTAGCGGTAATCCGGTTGGAATAAGTCCTACAATGGGATTTGGGGCTACATCAATCTTTTCTATATTATATCCTATTTTGCCCATCAATTCTATAATATCATCCCGAAAACCCTTGCCAAAATCTTGTATTCCTTTGACAAATAAAGCGGCAACACCATTTGTATCACGAGGATTCACCGGCAACTGATTAATATCATTAGTAAAAAACCCGACATCCTTCCCGAGTGGTGTGCCGAAAGCGTATAAACGGACGCCGTTAGCCCATTCAAAAAGTTTTTCCAAATACGGGTGTTGAACAGCGTCCCTTTTGGAAAACACAATTAACTGATTTTCCGAAATCTTAAATTGAATCATTTGACCGCTTCCTACGGCTTCGGCAAACAATTCTCCCGTGCCATCCGCATTTCTTTCAACTTTAATATCGCCATTAAAAATCAATTTTTCGGATAAAACTTTATGCTGCTTTATTTTCAAAAAGTATTGGTAAATATCATTGTTGTCAGAAAATTCGACCGTGTAATTACCGGAATTTAGAAGTTGGGGCTGCAATCCGGCAAGCATATTTGCCAACCATGATATTACAGTGATAGTACGGGTTTTTCCTGTTGCATTTTGACCAACCAACAGGTTAACTTTTTCAAGAGTTACTTCCCTAAACTTCCAAGCGTTAGATTCTCCTTCATATTCGCTGTATTCAATTTTTTTTAGTATCATATCCTTATAATTGATTTGAGATAATATTACTTTTCACGGCGCAAAGGTAGTAAATATCTTTTCAGACAGCACTTCACGGAATTTCCGGTAAGCCGGCCTGTTCTTGACGGAACCATTTCGCAAAACGCCCCGCCGTTCACCCAAACCGGATTGTTTCCGCCGGCGAAATCCGGGCTATCAAACAGGAAGGCCCCACCAGCAGGAGCAGGGTGGCGGCCAGCGTCCCCAAATTAATCAAAAGGATATAAATCCAGTTGATTTCGACAGGGACTTCGGAAAGATAATATGTTTCGGGGTTTAATTTCAGGATACCGGTCTGTTTTTGGATAAAGCAGACGGAAAGGGCAATCAGGTTTCCCCAGAACAAACCTTTCGCAATCAGAAAAGCGGATACGTAAAGGAATATTTTTCTGACGCCGGCGTCATTTTCTCCCAACGCTTTCAGCGTGCCGATCATATTCGCCCGCTCAAGAATGATGATGAGCAATCCCGAAATCATGGAGAATCCGGCGACAAGGATCATTAATATAAGGATAACCGCCACATTCATATCCAATACATCCAGCCACGCAAAAATCATCGGATTCAACTGTTTGACGGAACGCGTGTAAAACACGTTTCCCAGACGGTCGGTACGGCTTTGCAGGTCGAAATACAAATCGTCGGCTGTTTGATCCGATTGTTCGTAGTTTTGAACCGTTATTTCCAAACCGCTCACCATATCGGCGTCCCATTGGTTGATGCGCCGGATTTGCTTTATATCGGCAAGTATAAACAACTTGTCGTAGTCCGAAAAATTGGTCTGGTAAATGCCTGCAATGCGGAATTTGCGGGGGCTTACATCATCCCGGCGAACAAAATAGGCCAAAAAAGAATCGCCTGATTTTAAATGCAGTTTGCCGGCAATTTTTTTAGAAATAAGGACGCCGGTTGTCAACGAATCGGGGCGGATATGCAAAATTTCCCCTTCCAGCAGGTTTTGCCGGAAGAAATGCCAGTCGTATTCTTCGCCGACTCCTTTAAAAACAACGCCCTGCGAATCTTCGCCCGTCCGGATGAGGCCGGGCTTTACGGAAAACCGCTGTATGCGGGCAATATTGGGATAATTCCGCAACTGTTCCAGCAGGGTATCGCCAATGGCTATCGGGTTCATTTCGTAATAAGAATTGCTGTTGAAATTGGTGATTTGAATGTGCGAACCGAATCCAATCACTTTGTTCCGCACCTCCTTTTTGAATCCGATAACAATCGCTACCGCAAGAATCATGACAACCAGTCCCAATGCAATGCTGATAACGGCTACCCGAACAGCCGGAGGGGAAATGTTTTTTTCTCCTTCCCTGTTTTGGAAAATCCGGCGGGCTATGAAAAACTCAGGCATAATCATTCATCTTTATTTCAAAAACCCGTATTCATAAACTTTCGGTTCTATTTTTCGGGCTAACAGTTTTACTTTATTCCGCAATGTTTTAATTATTTTGTTGTATGTTTCATCTTCGGATTTACTGTTCATTTTACCCTTGCGTGCGCGTCCCTGAAAATACTCCCGAATGTCGTAAAAAGAAGCGTTTACGGAAATGGGATTGTTACCTTTGGTTTTTTGTGCATGGTAATATTTCCATAATTCCAGGCCGGCTTTTAATACGGAATCGGCCTCGCTGCTAAAAGTTTTTCCTTTGAGGTAATTGCTCATAAAACAGGAATCAAATTTTTCGCTTGCGTTTACTTCCTGTTCGGTAAACGGAATCCAGTGATTTACGCCGTCATTGGATGAAATGCGGTTTTGCCCGTGAAATAGCGTGAAAATCAAACAGTCATTTTGAAATTCCATATCCGTTTTATAGCCATTATCGGGAAATAAAAATTGGTCGCGGTTATTAAGCCATGTTGGTTCAATACAAAGACGGACAGTAAAATAGATACATCCTCCAATCAAATTCTTTTCTTTAAGAGCAAAATAATTAAAATGGCGCGTTCCCTGCGTAACAGTAATGTATGGCTGATTTGTCGGAAGAAAATCAGGCGCGGGGTTGCTCATAAATCCTATCGCGCCGTTATTCGACATATCAAATTCTTTTATCCACCGGTTGATTGATTTTCTGCCGTTGTGAAAAATTTTTTTCGCAATGTGTTTTCCTTCATCGTCAAGCACATCCAGTTTGACCGTTTCGGGAAACTTAAAATCATATCCGTTATGGGATAATTGCCAAATCAGAAAACCAATGGGGAATTTCCCGTTAACATTATCAAAGGTGTCGGCACGGCAGATAAAGCCATTCTTAAACTTTACCGAAAAAAAAGAGCGGAATTTTATAAAGTTTGCCGAATTAAGGTATTTAGGAGTTGAAAATGCCGCGAGCCATACGCCGCTCAGTTTACTCATAATCCGTATGAAAAAAAGCGCGTAGATCTCATTCGCCGCTTTTCCCAGTGCGTCTTTATATTCAGTGTGCGCACTATGTTTTGTCGAAACCAAGGCTTTATTTTTTCCTGTTCCGGTTACGGTCGCGGCGCTTGTCGCCTCCGCGTATGGCGGATTGATATAGATAATCAGTTTTTTACGCCTTTCGGGATCGTCAATGATTTTTTTTAACTCAGGCGGCAGTTCATCAAACGGATCATTCAAAAAATCAAACCTGAATACATGAGCGGGCAATAAATTAAACCCTTCGTCAATCAGGGTTTTCATGGTATCAACATCGGGCTGGTCTATCGTAGAAGCCCAAATGTTATATTTATTCGCAAGCCCCGCCAAAAGGTTGCCGGTTCCGGCGGCGCAGTCCCAGACAGTGTATTCTTCCTGCCAGTTTTCGCCCAGAGCCTTTGCGATATACTCCTGCGA
>JAITCT010000325.1 GCA_031282925.1 Dysgonamonadaceae bacterium
GAAGAAGAAATAAAAGAAAATTTACGTGTTGAAAATATTTCGGAATCAGGAAAGGCCATATTAAAACGCGTCATTGACACAGCAAAACTATACTACAAAGACCCTGAAACCTTTCAACGATTTCAACGAAGTATTGACGAAATTCTAAATCATTGATTATGGCAACAAAATACAGCATACGTGAAATTTCACAATTGCATAAAAGAGATGTTTTTGTAGATACTAACGTTTTGATATATCTGTTTTGGCCCATAGGAGACCCAAAATGGGAAAATATATATGCTTCCGTTTACGCGAAATTATTGAAACAACACAATAGTTTGTATGTTGATTTTTTAGTGATTTCGGAAGTAGTCAACAGGGCATTCAAGACTGTTTATGAAAAACAAAAAATATCAGGCAATACACTGAATTATAAGCAATTTAGGAACAGCGAGGAAGGTCAGGTTGTTTTATCTGAGGTTTATATTATTGTGGAACATCAAATTTTGCAGCAATTTGATGTTATTGGAAATACTTTTTCCAAAACAGATATTTTAAGATGTCTAACCGTTGATTCCTTGGATTTTATGGACAAAGGAATTTTAAAAATATGTCAGGATAATGGCTTCGTTTTGTTGACCAACGACAAAGATTTCAAAGATTCCGACATTGATATTTTGACATGTAATTCTGATATTCTGAACAATTAATAATACTCATTTAGTTTAAATTTTTAAGTAAAAATATGAAAATAAAGCACTTTTCCGGCGCAAAGCGCCACAGTTTTTTGAATATCGCCGCAGTTGCCTTGTGTATGCTGGTTTTATTTGCTTGCAAAGAAAAACATCCGGCTGTGATTGAAACGCCCGTCTTCGATGTGTGGGCTACTTCGACTCTCGAAATTGAAAAACTTGAGATGTCCGACTCTGCAACGATTTTCCATATCAAGGCATTTTTCCATCCGAACAACTGGATAAGGATTTCACCGGAAACCTTTATCAGGGAAAGCGGAACGGATGAAAAATTAACCATTGTTGACGCCGAAGGTATCGAATTGGGCAAAGAATTCTTTATGCCGGAATCGGGTGAAACTTCTTTCAAATTGTACTTTCCGCCCTTAAAACCCGAAGTTACAAAGATTGATTTAGTTGAATGTGAATCCGACGGCTGTTTCAACATCTGGAGAATCCATCTGACGCGCGGAGCCAAAGTGGATGTTGCGGCACTGACGCAGAAAGTATGTACGCAGCCCGTGCCGGCTCTCGAATACAGCACGAAACGGGCCAAGCTCAGCGGAAAATATTTCGGATATTCCAAAGCGATGAACAAAGAGGTGCATGTGGATTACGCCGATCTTTCGGGCGAAATCCAAACCGTCACGGCAAAGGTTGCCGACGATGGTTCGTTCAGCCTCGAAGCGCCTGTCGGTTACCCTGGCGTCTATAATTCTTCTTTGGGACGCATTTTTCTGACCCCTGGACAAGAACTGAAATGCTCTGTTGATTTGGTAAAACAGACACGCAGCAAATCCCGCTTGCGCAAGGATAAGGAACCCGGCGATTCGATCAATGTATTCACGGAAGGCGACGGCTTTTTCATCTCGGAAGCGGATATAAACAAAGTTGCCCGTCTTACTCCCAACCCGGAGAATCCCGAAGCTCTCCTTACCGAATTTTTTGCAAAAAAAACGGATGAGCAGGTATTTTATGCTTCTTTCTTTCCCGCGATTGTCTATTTGTCAAAATATTTGTATTTGCCGGAAGAAGTGAAAAACAAGCCGGTGAAAGAACAATTTACCGCATTCAAGGAAAAAGCAAAATCTGTGCTGCCCGACGCAAACTGGTTTTACGACCATATCTTGGCGTCCCTTTATAGCGACCGGATTCAAGCGTCGAAATTCTATACCGATACCGATAAAGAAGAAATAAAAGCTACTTTCACCGGTAATCTTGCGTATGCCGAAACATTATTGGCTGAAAATGAAAAAATTAAATCGTTGACGGAAGGAAATAAATCGTTGATGAAACCGGTTCCGGACGTCGCGGAAACTAAAGTTCTCGACGAAATCCTCAAACGTTACAAAGGCAAAGCCGTGCTGGTTGATTTCTGGGCAACCTGGTGCGGTCCCTGCAAACAGGCGCTTAAAACAATGACGCCTTTGAAAGAAAGCTGGCAAGACAAAAACATTGTGTTTGTGTATCTTACCGGCGAAACTTCTCCTTTGGCTATCTGGAATAAGATGATTCCAGATATTCACGGCGAACATTACCGTGTAAGCGACAGCCAATGGCAATATTGGGGCAAATCACTGAAAATAGAAGGCGTTCCTACCTATATGATTTACGATAAAACCGGTTTGCAAGTAAAAAGATATACCGGCTATCCGGGAAATGATGAAATGAAGAAAGTGATTGAACCATTGTTTTGAATGGTGAACGGTGAAAAGGGCGACCCATCGTGGGTGAAATTCAAAACTGCGTCAATCCGAATTGAAAATTGACGCAGTCAAATGCCCCCTTAAAAAGAATTTTCATGTAAAACAAACAAAAATTATGGCAAAAGATAATTTGATACGTTTCGATTGGGCGGCCAAACGC
Organism: Dysgonamonadaceae bacterium; assembly: GCA_031282925.1. Classification (GTDB taxonomy): domain Bacteria; phylum Bacteroidota; class Bacteroidia; order Bacteroidales; family Azobacteroidaceae; genus Azobacteroides. The sequence continues at coordinate 2,580 of JAITCT010000325.1, forward strand.
TTATTGCGACAAAAATCCAATTTTGTCGTATTGGAAGGTTTGTTGTCCACGCTGTTGAACGAAAACATTCGAATAGAGCGAATCCTGGAAAGCGAAAGCAATCAAAACCTGTATGACGATAAATTTAACAGGGTAGATATGCTGGCCGAAAATAGCCGGGGCGAGTTAATCATTGTAGAGATTCAAAATAACAGGGAACTGGATTATTTTCACCGGATGCTGTACGGTGTATCTAAAGCGGTAACCGAATATATCAGTATAGGCGAACCATATTCTAATGTAAAGAAAATATATTCGGTCAACATTATCTATTTTGATTTAGGTCAGGGGAAAGACTATATTTATCACGGTGTTACAGAGTTCCGGGGCATTCATTACAATGATATTCTTCAATTGTCCGAACGTCAGCAGAAACAATTCAGATATAAGGATGCAGGTAATTTGTTTCCCGAATACTATGTGCTCCGTGTGGACGAGTTTGACAAAAAAGCCGTTACCCCTTTGGATGAATGGATCAGTTTTCTGAAAACAGGCGAAATTCCGTCAAATGCTAAAGCGAAAGGATTGCCTGAAGCCAGGGAGTGCTTGCGTATAGACCGGTTAAGCGATTCCGAACGCCGCCAATACAATGCTCATATGGAAACTTTGCGCTACCAGCGCAGTGTAATTCAAACAAATCTAATTGAAGGCAGGGCGGAAGGTCTGGCAGAAGGTTTGGAGAAAGGACGAGCAGAATGTTTGGTGGAAGGGTTGGAGAAAGGAGCAAAAGAAACCGCCTTGTCCGTAGTGCGAAAAGCCTTGCAGAAAGGAATGGATATAGCCGACATTATGGACTTAACCGGCCTGAAAGAGGCGGATATCGAAACAATAAAACACCACTTGCACCACTTGCAGAAGTCAATTTAGCCGGATAATTCAAATTGTCGCAGTTCAAATGACCCACTCGTCTTCACCCGTTCACCATTCTGCTACTAACTTAAAATTAAGCTGCCGCCCGGTCAGTTTATCCGGTACGGCATACATGATTCCGCCGGTATCGGCAAACCATGAATAGGAACTTACGTTTTTGATGCCGAAAAGATTAAATGCATCTATTCCGACCCAAACGTTTTTGAAATATCGCCAAACGGAATAATCCCTGACCCGGTCGTTCTCGTCCAGCAGACGGTAAGTCATTCCGATGTCTATCCGGCGGTAAGGAGGCGTCCGGATGCTTCTCGTATATTTGTATTCCCCGCCGGGAACGCTGAATGGAAGCCCGCCCGCCCAAATCGTACGCAAATTAACCTGAATTCTTTTATCGGAAATATAAGGTGCATAATCGTTAAAATAGAACGTAAAATTATATAACTGGTCGGTCGGCATGGGAACTTTTTCCCCGTAGATATACTGCCGGGCTTCCATCAATGAAAAGCTTAGCCATGAATCCGTTCCGGGAACAAATTGCCCGAACAGCTTCATGTCGATACCGGTGGAATAACCGTGCGAAACATTGGAACCGTAATAATCTATCCGCACATTATTCACGGTATAAGGCACCAAATGATCCATTTTTTTGTAATACAGTTCGGTTGTAAACTTGAACGGACGATTATCGAATTTGAATTTATAATCGCTTCCGAGTACATAATGAATGGAACGTTGCGATTTGATACTGCTGTTCAAGTAAATGGTATTGTTGCCCGAATAGTCTTCCACAACAGTTCGAAACTCTTTATAAAACGGCGCCTGGTAATAAATACCGGCAGCCAAACGGAAAACAAAATTTTCGTTTCGTGAAGGAATAAAACGCATGGAAGCCCGGGGACTGAAAATAAATTCTTCATTGAAATTCCAGTACGAACCGCGTATCCCGGCCGTTATCGAAAACAGCCCCATTTCGGTGCGAAACCGGTAAGTATCCTGTAAATAACCGGAAAAACGGTGGGACGTAACGTTGTTTTTAGAAAAAAGATTGCTGTAAACCCGCAGCGTTTCTTCATCATGCGGCAGGGAATAACCCATTGAATCCCGCAATTCCCATTCCCGGATGCGGTCGTTGTTTTTTTCTTTTTGCCAGGCCAGCGACCACCGGATTGTGTTTTGATTGAAACCGAAACTTCCGTTCAGAGCGATGCTCATCACGTCTGTTTTCAGGTAATTGCGGGCATGATTCATAAAAGAACCTGTTCCGGTAATTTCTTTCTCATCTTCGCTCAATACATTACTCAACCAGTACTGGCCGGCAAGATCATAATTTTCCTGTTCCGTTGATTGGAAAGCCGAGGCCTGTAAAGCCACATCCGCATGTTCGGTAATGTCATATTTCAAAATAGCCGCGCCGAATAAAGTTTTGAATTGATCCTTCTCTGCACCGTCGTATGCTACTTCGAACTTGCGCGGCACATCCATTGTCCCGAAAGAAGTTTCCCTGTTGGTTGGGATAAAATCATAAGTATTTTCGGAATAGTTACCCAAAAAGCTCAGGTTAAGTTTCGGCGTCAGCGCATAAGTCATATGCGTTTGCAAATCAATCGCTGTCGGGTTGTAATCGCCTTTCTCATCCAGGGTTTTCAATAAGGTAGTTCCCCGTTTGTAGCGCAATCCGGTAATTTGAGTAAACTTTCCGGAAGAATTTCCTGTATAAACATTTCCGCCCAGTAAACTTCCGGTTACGCCGCCTTCCGATTTTTCCGGTTTTTTATAAGTTACATCCAGCACCGAAGACATTTTATCGCCGTATCGCGCTTCAAATCCGCCGGAAGAAAAAGCCACTTCGGCAACCAAATCGGGATTGATGAAACTCAAACCCTCCTGTTGCCCGCTACGAATCAAAATCGGACGATAGACTTCTATTCCGTTTACATAAACGATATTCTCATTGTAATTCCCGCCGCGCACGGAATATTGCGTACTGAGTTCATTCGAAGAAGAAACACCCATTCCGGCCGTAACCACAAGCGATTCGATACTTCCGCCTGTGGCGTCAACATTTAAACGGTTCCGGTCGGTTTGAATATTTTCCATCATGTTTGACGGCTGCCTTCCGGTAGTTACGGTTACGGCGTCCAGTTCAAAATCGGTTTTCTTCAGTCTGACATTGACTGTCATATCATCTGTCAATGAAAAAATGATCCTTTTCGTTTTAGCGTATCCCAAACAGGAAAAGACAAGGACGCAGGAATCGGTTTTCGGTGCGTTCAACGCATATTTTCCTTTTTCATCGGTAAAAGCTCCAAAGGCTGATTTTTCCATTTGCACACTCACTAATTCCAAAGGAACTCCATCCGTATCGGTTACAATACCGGAAATGCGGGCTTGCCGGGAAAAGCCGGAAAAAGAAACCCATGCCAGAAAAAAAACAAGTACGAATCGTATATTCATTGCGGAAAAACTAAATTGTGGACAGTTCACCGTTCACAAAATACAATAACGGAAAATAACGGATTTACGTATAAATTTCCGGTTAATTCTTTAGGTATTGTCAATTAATAAATGAGCCGCAGGCTGCGGCTTTCCCGTGTGCCGCAATCCTGTTATAAGCAGGCAAAAGCAATAACATATTTTGTGTTTTACAAAAATATGAATACTTTTACGCCCAAAGTACAGTTTGTAGTTTGTAATTAAATAATCATGCACATGGAAGAAAAATACATGCACCGTTGTCTGCAATTGGCCGCTTACGGACGGGGGGTTACCGCTCCCAACCCGATGGTAGGCGCAGTTATCGTGCATCAGGGCAAAATCATCGGGGAAGGATTCCACCGGAAATACGGGGGACCTCATGCCGAAGTGAATGCCATTGCCTCCGTAAAAGAAGAACAACTTCTGAAAGAATCAATCCTTTATGTCAATCTCGAACCTTGTTCGCATTACGGCAAAACGCCGCCCTGCTCGGAATTGATTATCCGGAAGCAAATCCCGGAAGTGGTGATCGGACAAATTGATCCTTTTCCCGAAGTTTCAGGGAAAGGGATAAAAAAACTTGAAGACGCCGGAATCAAGGTTGTTTGCGGCATGTTGGAAAAAGCATGTTGCCGCTTGAATAAGAATTATCTGACTTTTATAGAAGAACACCGCCCTTACATTATCCTCAAATGGGCGCAATCGGCCGATGGTTTTATGGATAAATTCAGGGAAGAAGGCGACGGACGGAAACCGGTCAAATTTTCCGGTTCGTTTACTCAAATGCTTGTCCACAAACTTCGGGCAGAGGAAGCTGCCGTCATGATTGGTAAAAGGACTCAATTGCTGGACAAACCCGCTTTAAATGTCCGTTTCTGGAAAGGGAACGATCCGGAAAAATTGATAGCCGACAGTTCAAAAACTTTGCAAAACCAATTGCAGGAATTATATGCAAAAAACCTGCAATCCGTGATTGTAGAAGGCGGTTCCAGGTTGCTGCACGCTTTTTTGGCAGAAAATTTGTGGGACGAAGCGCACATTGAAATCTCGCCTGTGTTGCTGGGCGAAGGAGTAAAAGCGCCGGTTCTCTTAAACGGAGCGCTGCAAAATGTTCAAAAATGTAAAAACTCGACGGTTTTTCTTTATCGAAATCCCTCAAAGCGCTAAAAAAATATAAATATTGAACATGTTAGCAATTTAACTCAAAAATGTTTCTATTTTTGCATCCGATTTTTAATATAATTTTATACGTATGTCATTAAAAAACAGATTAATTATTTTATTGCTCTTTCCGGTTATCGGTTTATTGGTTTCCTGTTTGGGAAGCAATGAATACGACGAAATTCCCTATACGGAAGATGCGGAAATCCTGTCTTTAAGCCTTTCAAACGATTCTGTTTCAACATTAGCAAATGTAGTTTTCTCTATTGATCAAAACCGCAATCTGATTTACAACCATGATTCGATGGCTTATGGGACGGAAATCAAATACAAAGCAATTGTTACTTACACAAGCGCATCGGGGGGAAGCAATGTATTGAATAT
>JAITCT010000278.1 GCA_031282925.1 Dysgonamonadaceae bacterium
GATGATTTACAGGCATACATTGACGAATATACCTGTCGTTTTAACAGGCACTTAATGAAGTCTTCTATTTTTGACAACCTAATTCTGAGTATGCTCAAAACAAAACAGTATTATTTATATGCCTAATTCAATAAAATTTAATAAGGGTGCGACAATTTGAAATGCATTCGTTAGCTTACCAACTCAATTTTTTCGCTACACTTTGCGGGAAAACATCCGGCACGGTCATCTCTTTAAAATTTTCAGTTGTTTTACTTTATTGATGCTTTTGTTAGTTATGAGTAAATGAGTTGGCGGATTGATATTGTTAACTCGTTAACTCGTTTACTTTTTTACTCGTTTACTCTTCAACTCTTTCGCCAAAAACACAGCTGTAAAACTTTCGCCTGACTTTACCAGTTTTTCGGGAGTCCCGGCAAAAAGCACCTCGCCGCCGCCCCTGCCGCCTTCAGGACCCATATCAATAATGTAGTCGGCGCATTTGATAACGTCCATGTTGTGTTCAATAATAATCATGGTATTTCCTTTGTCAACCAGGCGGTTGATAACTTCGAGCAGCACCTTGATGTCGTCAAAATGCAGACCGGTAGTCGGTTCGTCCAAAATATAAAGCGTTTTTCCGGTATCCCGCTTGGCCAGTTCGGTTGCCAGTTTCACACGCTGGCTTTCGCCGCCCGACAAGGTGACGGACGATTGCCCGAGTTTGATGTAACCCATGCCGACTTCCTGCAATATTTTGAGTTTGTGGTAAATACCCGGCACGTTTTCAAAAAACTCAACAGCCATATTGATGGTCATGTCCAGTACATCGGCAATAGATTTCCCGCGGTAACGGACTTCGAGCGTTTCTCGACTGTAACGTTTTCCGCGACAAACCTCGCAGGGAACCATCACGTCGGGCAGGAAATTCATTTCGATGGATTTATAACCGTTTCCGCCGCAAGTTTCGCAACGTCCGCCCGCCACGTTGAACGAAAACCGTCCGGGCTTATAAGCCCGTATTTTCGATTCGGGCATTTCGGCAAACAGGTTGCGGATGTCGGAAAAGATACCGGTATAAGTAGCCGGATTGGAACGCGGCGTTTTTCCGATGGGAGACTGGTCGACATTGACAATTTTGTCGATATATTCCAGTCCTTCAATAGATTCGTAAGGCAACGGCTCCCGGATGGAACGGTATAATTTCCGGCTGATAACCGGCTCCAGCGTATCGTTAATCAGGGAAGATTTCCCGCTTCCCGAAACGCCGGTAACACAGATAAATTTCCCCAAAGGCAGATGAACGGTTACATTTTTCAGGTTGTTACCCGAAGCGTTCCTCAAAATGATTTTTTTTCCGTTTCCTTTCCTTCTTTTCAGGGGAAGGGGAATACTCGCTTTCCCGTTTAAGTATGAGGATGTTAAAGAATCCGTCCGGAGCAATTCGTCCGGTGTGCCTGCAAAAACGATTTCACCGCCTTTGCGGCCGGCGCGGGGGCCAAGGTCAATCACATAATCGGCGCTCAGCATCATATCTTTATCATGTTCCACAACGATGACCGAATTGCCCGTATCGCGCAAGCGTTTCAACGATTCGATTAAACGCCTGTTATCACGCTGGTGCAAGCCAATGCTCGGCTCATCAAGGATATACAACACATTAACCAGTTGCGATCCGATTTGGGTAGCCAGCCGGATGCGCTGGCTTTCTCCTCCCGAAAGGCTCACGGATGCCCGGTTCAATGCCAGGTAATCCAGGCCTACGTCCAGTAAAAATTGAAGCCGCGAACAAATTTCTTTGAGAATTTCCTTTGCAATGGCTTTTTGTTTGTCCGACAAATGATTATTCAAATCGTTCAGCCATTCGTAAAGATCCGAAATATCCATTTCCGACAACTCGGCAATATTTTTTCCGTTCAGTAAAAAATGTAAAGCCTCCCTGTTCAGTCTTTGTCCATGACATTCGGGACAAGTCAGAGTTCGGATAAACTGGTCTGCCCATTTTTGAGCAGTCGCCGAAGTGTCCTGTTCCTGCTGGATGATTATGTACTTGCTAACGCCTTCAAAAGAAAGGAAATAGTTGGAATTACCCAAAGATTCGTTTTTGACATGCAAATGTTCTTCCGTTCCGTTCATAATTTCGTCAATGGCTTCTTCGGGAACATCTTTTAAAGGCGTTTTCAGGGAAACTCCGTATTTTTCCAGGATGGCTTCAATCTGCCAAAAGATTAGCACATCACGATATTTTCCCAAAGGGACGATACCGCCCTGGTAAATATTCAATTCGGTATTGGGGATAATCTTCTTCAAATCAATCCGGTTCACATAGCCCAGTCCTTTGCATTTGGGGCAGGCGCCCTGCGGAGAATTGAACGAGAAACTGTGCGGCGCCGGCTCGCTGTAAGACAGCCCCGTGACGGGACACATCAACTGCCGGCTGAAATAGCGGATTTTATCGGCTTCCAATTCAAGTATCAACAACAACCCTTCGCCGATGCGCATGGCGGTTTTCACGCTTTCCTTCACCCGTTTTTCATTGTCCTTACCGATAACCAGTTTGTCAATCACAACTTCCACCGAATGGTTTTTGTAGCGGTCTAATTTCAGACCGGGAACGATTTCACGCAATTGACCGTCTGTGCGGACATTGAGGAAGCCCTTTTTTTGCAGGTGTTCAAACAGTTCTTTGTAATGCCCTTTCCGGTTACGGACAACCGGAGCCAGGATGTAAACTTTCTTTTTTTCATACTGTCCTGTAATCAGGCTGATAATTTGCTCTTCCGTGTATTTAATCATTTTTTCGCCCGACAGGTAAGAATAGGCGTCGGCAGCGCGGGCGTAGAGGAGGCGGAGGAAATCATAAATCTCCGTTGTTGTCCCCACCGTTGAACGGGGGCTGCGGTTGGTCGTTTTCTGTTCGATGGAAATAACAGGGCTTAAGCCGGAGATTTTATCCACGTCGGGACGTTCGAGATTACCGAGAAAGGAGCGGGCATAAGCCGAAAACGTTTCAATATAACGCCGCTGCCCTTCGGCAAAAATCGTATCGAAAGCTAAAGACGATTTACCGCTTCCACTCAAGCCAGTAATAACGGTAAATTTGTTGCGGGGAATTTGAACGTCGATATTTTTTAAGTTGTGAACGCGGGCGCCCTGAACGTCAATGACTTCGCTGTAATTTTCCATTTTTTTTGATAGTGGCGAATAATTATATGATTGTCAATCTTTTATTGTTACAAAACAGATTCTGTCGAATGAATATTTTGTGCAAATATACAAAAAATATTTGTGGTGATGCAGGGAAATGCACAGCGATTCGGGATTGCCGCTAATTCACGAATTAATACTAATTTTTATTCGTATAAATTCGTGAATTAGTGGCAATTTCATTATATCATTTTGTATTTTTTTGCAGATGCAATGTTCCGGTTCCCCGATTACCAAAGCTCAAATATAAAAAGAAAAGGCAAATGCTGTTTTGTTGAAGAAAATGAGGTTTATTGAATGGAGAATCAGGGGAAGGCCCCACTGCCTCATTGCGAGCCGCGCGTGTGCGCCCCATTTGTTGCGACAAGGTTCTGCTTTTTAAGAATTTAAAATTTAAAATGTAATCGGGAACAATGCAAATGTTCCGAGTTACATTTAAAATGTTCCCGGGAACAATGCAAATGTTCCGAGTTACATTTAAAATGT
>JAITCT010000041.1 GCA_031282925.1 Dysgonamonadaceae bacterium
TTAAGCGACCGGGGAGCAAAGCATGGCGGAAAAGTCATAAGCCAGTCAGTTACCGGACTGCTACTGAATGGCGAGATGAAACGATAGATATGAGGATAAAGACCATACTGTTTGAACGACAGTCCGAGTCGCTCTACTTGAAGCTATGACGTAAGGTAACTGAAATCGTCATACTGTGATACTGCTTCGGTGAATTGGTACGAAGTCAGCAAGAACTTATCACAGGACAACCATAGTAAATGGTGAAGGACGGAAGTCGTATCCGACAATCTATCATGCTAACAGTTACTAAGCAATAAACGGGGATTACTTATCCCGGAACGCCGAAAGGCTATCAGGTAACGACCTGTGAAAATCCGGAGTGGTAACGGAGCTTCCATAGTAGTCTGAGCAGGGTAATGACCTGTACACGTCAGTTTTAATAAGAACTGGCAACGGCGAAGGGAAGCAGCTAATAATTTTTAATACAATTAAAGGAAAATGTGAGAGACATGAAAAGAAGTCCAGAAAAAGTATTAAACAGCCTAACGGGACACAGTAAAGTTTCAGATTACAAATTTGAACGGCTTTACCGGATTTTGTTCAATGAAGAGATGTATTATGTTGCCTATCAAAATATTTATGCAAAAGAGGGTAATATGACAAGAGGTTCTGACGGTCAAACGATTGACAATATGAGTCTGTCTCGAATTGAAAAATTGATTATCTCATTGAAAGATGAGAGCTATCAACCCCAACCGTCAAAAAGGGTGTATATACCGAAGAAGAACGGTAAAATGCGACCTTTGGGCGTACCTGCTTTTGATAACAAGTTATTGCAGGAAGCAGTAAGAATGATTTTGGAAGCTATCTACGAAGGATATTTTGAATATACTTCACACGGTTTCCGACCTCGTCGAAGCTGCCATACTGCATTATCGCAAATTCAAAAGAACTTCAACGGGGCTAAATGGTTTGTTGAAGGAGACATCAAAGGATTTTTCGATAATATCAATCATGATGTATTGATTAAAACTTTGGAAGAACGAATCTCAGACGGCCGTTTTATTCGCCTTATCAGAAAGTTCTTAAATGCAGGATATATCGAAGAATGGAATTTTCACAAGACTTACAGCGGAACGCCGCAGGGAGGTATAGTCAGTCCAATATTGGCAAATATATACCTCGACAAGTTAGACAAGTACATGAAACAGTACATAATGAACTTCGATAAAGGGGAAAAGCGAAAACCAAGTAATGAACGTAGAGAATTTGAAAATGCAAGAAAACGAACTGTGCGTAAAATGAAATCGGCAAAAGACGAAGTAGTGAAAAGTATTTTAATCAAGGAGTTAAAGGAAATCGAAAAAGAACGGACACTCTATTCAAGTTGTAATGAAATGGATACAAATTACAGGAGACTCAAATATGTAAGATATGCAGATGACTTTCTTATTGGGATAATCGGCAGCAAAGAAGATGCAGGAAAAATCAAAGAGGACATTAAAAACTTTCTCAATGACCAGCTTGCCCTTGAACTGTCGGAAGAAAAAACACTCATTACCCATACGGAAAAATCTGCAAAATTTCTTGGATACGAAATCTCTATAAGCAAATCCGATTTACAACGACGTGATAAAAGGGGGCGTTTGAGAAGAACCTGCGATAAAAGGTTAAAATTGAATGTAAGTACTGAAACCATGAAGAAGAAATTACTCGATTACGGGGTACTTGAATTCAAGTATCAAAACGGAAAAGAGATATGGAAACCGAAATGTCGTTCAGCGATGATTTTCAATGATGACCTTGAAATCCTTGACCGCTATAACAGCGAAACAAGAGGCTTTTGCAACTATTATTCGATTGCAAACAACTGTGGAAATCTGTCCAACTTTAAGTACATCATGGAATACAGTATGTACAAAACTTTTGCAGGAAAATACAAAAGTTCTACACGGAAAATCAATAAGAAATACCGTAAGAATGGAAGATTTACTGTGAAATTTACTGCCAAATCAGGTGCAATTAAAGAAAGATATTTCTACAAAAGCGATTTCAAACGCAAAGAAGCAATGTATGTGCCGAATATTGACACAAAACCCAATTCGATTTTTGTTGCAAGTCGCACCAGCCTTATAGACAGGCTGAAAGCAGAAAAATGCGAGCTGTGTGGAACAACTGAAAATTTGGTTATGCACCATGTCCGCAAATTAAAAAACTTGCAAGGCAAAGAGGGGTGGGAAAAACACATGATTGCAAGACGTCGAAAGACGGTTGCGGTTTGTGGCAGTTGTCACCGGTACATTCATTTGGGAAAGACAGACTGAATATTATTAGTGGAGAGCCGGATACGCGGTGACATGTAAGTCCGGTTCGGAGGCGAGTATTTGGAAACCTGTCATAGAAATATGAAAAGGCGCCGGGTGCTTAGCCTACTTAAGACTGTCCGCAAGTTTTTCGGAGAGGCGATTGTTGTCACGCAGGAAGTGGACGATATTATCCGGTCGCCCATCGTCAAAGAGAGCATCATCAATAACTCCGACTGTAAAATTCTGCTCGACCGGCGCAAATACATGAACAAGTTCGACAGTATTCAGGCCATGCTTGGACTGACCGACAAGGAAAAAGCGCAGGTATTGTCAATCAACATGGCAAACAGTCCATCAAGAAAATATAAAGAAGTCTGGATTGGGCTTGGCGGCGTGCAGTCGGCGGTTTATGCCACAGAGGTGAGTTTGGAAGAGTATTATACGTACACGACCGAAGAAACGGAAAAACTGGAACTGTTCCGTCTTTCCGAAAGATTAGACGGAAATATTGAACTGGCCATTAAACAGTTGGCCGAAAGTAAAAGAAATAATTAATATCAAAAATTCAAGTAAAATGAAAAAGGTAATTTTAATAATAAGTATGGTGCTTGTAAGTTTTACGGCACAGGTAAGAGCGCAGTTTATAGTAGCAGACCCGGCGCATATCGCCACGAGTATTGTAAACTCCATCAATCAGATTGTGGAAACGTCCACGACGGCGAGCAATATGATTAACAACTTTAAGGAAGTGCAAAAAGTTTATAATCAGGGGAAAGAGTATTACGACAAACTGAAAGCCATCCACGATTTGGTCAAGGATGCGAAGAAAGTCCGGGATGCCATCCTGATTGTCGGCGAAATCGGCGACATCTATGTCAACAGTTTTCAAAAAATGCTTTCCGACCCGAATTTCCGGTATGAGGAACTGATTGCGATAGCCAACGGCTATACCATCCTGATGCAGGAGAGCACCGACATGCTTCTGGAACTCAAGGATGTGGTAAATGCAAACGGCCTCTCAATGACCGACCACGAACGGATGGACATCATCAACTACGTCTATGACCGGTTGAAGAATCACCGGAATCTGGTAAGTTATTATACACGGAAAAACATCTCCATTTCCTACCTCCAGGCGAAAAAGGCAGGTGAAACAGACCGCGTGGTAGCCCTTTACGGAAGTGCGGAAGACAGGTACTGGTAACAGTTAATTACGAATTAAAAATCAAGAATCACGAATGATAGTGTTAGCAATTGATTTTGACAACCTGCATCAGATACTCCGCAATCTGTACACGGACATGATGCCGCTTTGCAGTAACATGGCGGGCGTGGCAAAAGGGATAGCCGGGCTTGGGGCGCTGTTTTACGTCGCCTCGCGGGTCTGGCAGTCCCTCTCCCGCGCCGAACCCATAGATGTGTACCCGCTATTGCGTCCCTTTGCCATCGGGCTTTGCATCATGTTCTTCCCCACCTTTGTTCTGGGAACAATCAATGCCGTTATGTCGCCCGTGGTCAGGGGATGCAATCAGATGCTCGAAACGCAGACCTTCGACATGAACACCTACCGGCAGCAGAAAGACCGGCTCGAATATGAAGCCATGATGTGCGACCCGGAAACGGCCTACCTTGTCAGTAATGAGGAGTTCGACCGTCAACTGGACGAACTCGGATGGTCGCCCGGCGATATGGTAACAATGGCGGGAATGTACGTCGAGCGCGGCATGTACAACCTGAAAAAGAGCATCCGCAACTGGTTCAGGGAACTTTTGGAACTGCTCTTTCAGGCGGCGGCTCTGGTCATTGACACGATACAGACATTCTTCCTGATTGTACTGGCCATTTTAGGCCCGATTGTTTTTGCCATTTCGGTCTATGACGGTTTCCAGTCCACGCTTACGGCATGGATAAGCCGTTATATATCGGTTTATCTGTGGTTGCCCGTTTCCGACCTGTTCAGTTCAATACTTGCTAAGATTCAGGTACTTATGTTACAAAACGACATTTCGGAACTGCAGAACAATCCCAATTTTTCAATAGACGCCTCCAATACGGTATATCTGATTTTCATGCTGATAGGCATCGTCGGATATTTCACGATTCCGACTGTTGCGAACTGGATAATCTCTGCAGGCGGCATGGGAGCTTACAACCGCAATATTCAAGCGACGACGGCCAAAACAGGCGCGGCGGCGGGCGGCATTGCAGGCGCTGTATCGGGCAACATAGCCGGAAGGCTGGTAAACCGTAAAAACAATTAATAATTAGCAATTGATAATTAACAATTAAAAGTATGGAATTTAAGAGTTTAAAGAACATTGAAACATCATTCAAACAAATCCGGTTTTTCGGGATTGTGTTTGTATGCCTGTGTACGGCGATTGTGGGCTATTCTCTTTGGAGCAGCTACAATTTCGCCGAACAGCAAAGGCAGAAAATCTATGTACTCGACGGTGGCAAATCGCTGATGCTTGCGCTCTCGCAAGACCTTTCGCAAAACCGTCCCGTCGAAGCCCGCGAGCATGTGAAGCGTTTTCACGAACTGTTTTTCACGCTCTCGCCGGACAAAAACGCCATTGAGAGCAATATCCGCCGGGCATTGTTCCTCGTCGATAAATCGGCGTTCGGCTATTACAAGGATTTGCAGGAAAAGGGATATTACAATAGGGTGATTTCCGGCAATATCAATCAGAACTTGCAAGTCGATAGCGTGTCGTGCAATTTTGACGCCTACCCCTACAAGGTGGTAACGTATGCCCGGCAACTGATTATCCGCGAGAGTAATGTAACGGAACGCAGTCTGGTAACGCGATGTAACCTGATTAATTCGGTACGAAGCGACACCAATCCGCACGGTTTCACGATGGAAGCCTTCGAGATTTTGGAAAACAGGGATTTGCGTGTTATTGACCGCTAAAAGGAAAGGAGGCATGTATGAAAGAGTTACGGAGCAAAGTCGTGGAATTTGTATCGGGTGCATGGGGTGAAATCGAATACGGTTTAAAATGTCTTTGCGGGCGACCTTCGCCAATGAAACGCTTTATTGCGGTGCTGACTGTCGGCGGTGTGCTGGCGGTTGCAAACATTTACTTCGTTGCAAACTCCATATACAATATGGGCAAACGCGATGCGGAAAAGGAGTTCCTGAAAATGGAACATATCAAACGGTTGGACTGGCAGCCGGCAAACAGTGACAGTATTAATAATCAATTAAATAAAAAGTATGAGTACGAATAATCAAACAAATGAAAACAAGCCCGGACTCTCCGGCGAGCAAAAGCAGAAGATGAAGGAATACGCTGTTTTTGCGTTGATGGGAGTGATATGTGCGGGCTGCATGTGGCTGATTTTTGCGCCCTCGGCGGAAGAAAAAGCAAAGGAAGCGCAAACGGCAGGTTTTAATGCCGACATCCCTCTCCCGAAAGAGGAAGGATTAATCGGCGACAAGCGCGATGCCTACGAACAGGAACAGATAAAGCAGAAGCAGACCGAACGGATGCGCTCGCTCGAAGACTTCAGCGCCATGCTGGGCGGCGAAAGTTCAAAGCAACAGCCGGATGATTTGGTGTTGCTGGACGATGAGCCGCAAACGGTAAGAACATCTTCCGGAGGCGGGACACAAAGCCGTACGCAATCTTCCATTCAAACCTCAGCGCGAGCCTACCGGGACATTAACCGGACACTCGGTAATTTTACGAAACCCCGAAAGCCGACCCTGAAAAGGAGCAGTTGCAGCAGGAACTGGACGAACTGCGCGAACGGCTCGATGAACAGGAGCGCAGGAAAAATGTTGTCGATGAACAAATGGCTATTATGGAAAAGTCATATCAGATGGCGTCCAAATATTTGCCCGTGAATACGGCGAACAACAACGGCACGGCTTTTCCGGGAGCGACACCGGGAGTAGCCCCTGAACCTGCAGAAAATGGAAACGGAAACAGCACGAACAGCAGCAACGTTTCCGGTAAAATGTCAGTCGTTCCGGTCGGTCATGTAAACACGCAAACGGTATCCGCCTTACATCAGAATATAAGTGATGCGGATTTTATTGAAACGTTCAGCAAGCCGCGTAACATGGGATTTATTACCGCCCATGCGGAAAACCGAACGGCAGTCAGGAACACGATAACAGCCTGCGTGCATGGCGACCAGACCATTCTGAACGGACAAAACGTCCGCCTGCGGCTTATGGAACCTGTCCGTGCAGGCAAAACGACAGTCCCGCGCAATACACCTGTTTCCGGGACGGCAAAGATTCAGGGAGAAAGGCTCGCTATTACCGTCAATTCGGTAGAATATGCCGGACAGATTATACCTGTGGAACTGACGGTTTATGACATCGACGGACAAAAAGGCATCTTCATTCCCGACCTTCAGGAACTGAGTGCGGCAAAGGAAATTGTCGCCAACATGGGCACGTCTGCCGGCACGAGTTTCAATATCAACAGCGACGCCGGGGAGCAACTTGTCGCCGACATGGGGCGAAACCTGATACAGGGCGTTTCGCAGTTTACGGCAAAGAAACTCCGCGAAGTAAACGTACAATCTCAAAGCCGGATACCGGCTTTACCTCGTTTCGGAAGGACTTCTTAAACAGAGCAGTAATCAACAGTTAGCAAACAATCCATAATTTATTCATCACTAAAATTCCAATTAAAATGAAACAGATTTTTTTAATGCTTGCAATCATCGCAGGCGCAATTTCAGTAAACGCACAGGAAGATGTGCGGGAAAGCAGCCCTTCGACGGGCGATTTGTTCGAGGGTTTTACACGCCCGCTGACGTTTAACCGGATGATTCCGCCCTACGGCTTGGAAGTTACCTTTACGAAGACGGTGCATATTATCTTTCCGGCGGCTGTCCGTTATGTTGATTTAGGCTTGATAGATTTGCTCGCGGCTAAAGCCGACGGCGCGGAAAACGTACTTCGCGTAAAAGCCGCTACGCAGGGATTCCGGAAGGAAAGCAACCTTTCCGTTATCACCGAAGACAACTCGTACTACACGTTCAACGTGAAATATGCCGACGAACCGGTAAAATTGAGTATCGAAATGGCGGACTTCCTGCATACGGGTTATGAAATCAACAGGCCGGGCAACGAACTTCCGGTTTACCTTTCCGATTTGGGCAGCGAATCGCCGTATCTTGTGCGCCTGATTATGGAAACCATCCACAAAAACAACCGGACAAAGATTAAGCATATCGGCAGTAAAAACTTCGGGATACAATACCTTTTAAAAGGGCTTTATTCCCATAACGAGTTGCTGTTCTTCTATTTTCAACTCAAAAACACATCTACCGTATCCTTCAACGTGGATTACCTTGTCTTCAAAATCGTGGACAGGAAGGTTGCCAAGCGCACCGCCATTCAGGAACAGGTAATTATCCCGCTTCACTCGTACAATCAAATAACCGTTGTTGCCGGAAACAAAGAGGAGCGCACGGTATTCACTCTGCCCAAATTCACAATCCCGAATGACAGGCAACTCATTATCGAACTGTTAGAAAAGGACGGTGGACGTAACCAGACATTAACGGTCGAAAATGCCGACCTGATACGTGCCGAAGTAATAGACAATCTTCAGGTAAAAGTAAAATGAAAAAAGCAATTCTGTTCATAATCATTGCTCTGTGTATCGTTGTGCTGGATTTTGTGTCCGTACAGTGATACCTTCCCGGAATGCGCGGCATACAGGTTACCGTCGGTACGGTAAACGGACTGAACCCGGAAAACAGTTTTCATGCGGGAGCGGCCTTTTCGCAGTACACAAAGCGTACCGACCGCTGGGTCTTCGGTGCGGAGTATCTCGAAAAACAACATCCGTATAAGGAGATAACCATCCCACAATCACAGTTTACGGTGGATGCGGGGTATTATCTGAAATTTCTTTCCGACTGGCGCAAAACGTTCTTTCTTTCGCTGGGTGCTTCGGCGATGGCAGGATACGAAACCGTCAACTGGAA
>JAITCT010000050.1 GCA_031282925.1 Dysgonamonadaceae bacterium
TTCAGGACAAGGTTTTTGATAAATGCGTACAAAAAGCCCGAACCGTATGCGAACAGTTGAATAAATGAAGCGCTTACCGACAATAAGCTTATGGTGATTGATTTTGTTTTTACGAGGGCGTCAATAAAAATCAATACGGCAAACAGACAGACCGGCAGGCTGATAAACCACCACAGAAACGACAGGAACAGGGAAACAAAAAGGTACAGTGTAAATAAAGCAGGGAAAAAATGCACCGGTTTCAATGACTTGGGATGCCTTTTATACAAGTTTATCCTTGCAATTCCCGAATTAAAAATCTGTTTGAAAAACTTTTTCAAATCGGTACGTCTTTTGTGATAAACCCACGCACCGGTAAAAAGGCGGCTACTGTAACCACTGCTTATTACATTGATGCTGAAATCAATGTCTTCGCCGAACCGCATTTCGGAAAAACCGCCT
Organism: Dysgonamonadaceae bacterium; assembly: GCA_031282925.1. GTDB lineage: Bacteria > Bacteroidota > Bacteroidia > Bacteroidales > Azobacteroidaceae > Azobacteroides. The sequence continues at coordinate 442 of JAITCT010000050.1, forward strand.
GCCTGTTCAAATACCTTTTTACGGATACCCATATTAAAACTGCGGGGATGGAACGCGGTAATCCTTTTACCGCTTCCCCTTATTCCGCCTGTTGTCAGCATGGAAGTCATGCTGTAATTGATTGCCTTTTGAATATTGGAAAACGAAGAATGAGCTTTATCGGGGCCTCCGAAAAAATCAACCTTACCGGCAGCAAGTTCCTGCTCTACATTCGCCAGATACTGTGGCGGCACAATGCAATCCGAATCCAGAAAAACAAGATACCCGCCCTTGCTTTTCCCGGCTCCGTAATTGCGGGACAGCCCCGGACCGGAATTGGATTTGTAATAATAGCGAACACGCAATTTTTCCCTGTATTTTTCAACAATGTTTTTACAGGGCGTTAATGAACCGTCATCTACGACAATCACTTCAAAGTCCGTATATGTTTGACGGGTAAGGCTATCAAGCAATTCGTCCAATTCGTCAGGACGGTTATACACGGGAATAATCACAGAATAAAACATTTTTCAAGAATTAAATCATTTCTGTTCCGTTGGAAAAGAAACTGTTGTGAATCAATATTTAATATCCGGCACAAAAATACGATAAAAAAGCCGGATATTAAAAATTTATCTGTTGCCCTGCCGCGCAGTACCGATATTTGCTATTCCCAATTCTTTTTTTTACCTTTGCCGCTCAATTTTTACAAATCAATTAAAATTAATCATGTATTTGGATTCGGAAAAAAAGAAAGAAATCTTCGCAAAGTACGGGAAGTCTAACACTGATACCGGTTCTTCTGAAGGACAGATAGCATTGTTTTCCTACCGTATTTCGCATTTAACGGGGCATCTCAAGTTAAATAAGAAAGATTATAGCACGGAAAGGTCATTGAAAATGCTGGTCGGTAAACGCCGCCGTTTGCTGGATTACCTGAAAAACAGGGATATCAACCGGTATCGCGCTATTATCAAGGAGCTGGGTATTAGAAAGTAAAAGCAACTAACGCAAAATACGCGGATTACGCAAGTCGGGAATTAAAAACCTTTTGCGCAGTTCGCGTATTTTGCGTTTCATATTTATGATAAAGCGGCAATCGCCGACCCAATCAAATTGGCATGTGCCGTTTTTTCCACATGAACGGTAATGTTGCTGTGTCCGAATTCTCTCAAAAGCAGATTCAAATGATCCGAAACCAGGTCTTTGTAGCTCTTGAATTTGACATTTTTCCGTCCTTTTTGATCTTCACTCCAGAAAAGGCTGCCTTCCGCCGTCAGACGCACGTCGGTAATCGGCGTTTCGCAGGCGGCAACCAGCTTCAAAATCAGACCGGCCAGGGATGCGGCAACCAATTTTGCCGATCTTTCGTACACCTCAAAAGCGACCTGTACGTATTTTTCCTTATACATATCGGGATAACTCATGATTCGCGTCAACTTTTCAGCGTCGAAATTGGCTTCCATCTCTTCGCAGGAAAAGATAAATTCCAAAAGCCGTCCGAGATACATGCCGGAAATGGCTTTTTCGAACCGCTGCACACCCGGCGTATCCGAATATTTATCTATTTTATCGTCCACTACGCTAAGGAAAGGCGGGTAGAAATTCCCCGATTCGAGATTGACGGGTATAAGTCCTTTTTGCCTGTATCCGGGATTTAATTTACTTATTTTATCGGAAGGGAAAAAAGGCGCCATATTGGTTCCCGTACCTACAATCAGGCCGATATGGGCTTGTGAAGTTTTGTCGGTCAGTCCGGCAAACAGGCTGGCCACCGTGTCGTTAATCACTTTGATTCCGGTAAAATTCACCGATTTGACATGCTTATTCAGGTAATCCATCAGGGATTTTCCGACAGGCGCGTTTTCCATTCCTTTGACGGTAACGCCTTTTGTCCAGTAAAGCAACACGGCGTCGCCTTCGAGCGTTGATTCGCAGGGATAAGAAAAACAGTAACCGACTGATTTTACGCCATCCAGGTTGAGCGAAGAAATCAGGCCGGCGATTTCGGCATAAAGGTCTTCTGCGGTTTTACCTTCCGGCGCTTTCATGACATATTCCAGGTTTTTTTTGATACCGTCGTGAACGACAGGCGTTTCGCCCGTAAAGTCCACTACGGTAGCCCTGAAATTAGTTCCGCCCAAATCCAGGACAAGCACTTTTTCTTTCGGCAAGTCGGTTTTCGGAATAATGTAAGTCGGGAGGCAACGGATTTGTTTCCCGTCTTCCTGAAGTCCTTCACTGATTCTTGCCTGAAGCGTTACGGCAATTTTTTTCAATTGCTCGGTTGTAAGTTCAAAAATATTATTTCTCATACTGTAAACAATAAATTATTTAAAATTCCCGTAAAGGTACAATTATTTTTGAATTTTCCCCGTAAAGAGTAACCGAATTGATAAAT
>JAITCT010000059.1 GCA_031282925.1 Dysgonamonadaceae bacterium
TTGCCTTCTCCGGTATCGTCGTCGGGAAGGGAAAGCCAGGGCGCAATGCCATCCATCAAACGGCCGAAGGCTTCCATGTACGATACCCGTTGGTCCCGGCCGTCCCAGGTCGGGCTTAATTCCAGCAGCATGTTATCGGATAATTGGCCTTTGCTCATGTTTTCAAGTACCGGTGCGGCTGTTTTATATGCCAAATCCGACCAGTATTTGCGGTCGGTATTTTCAGCGTTATTCGAATATTCGTCGAAAACGCTCCAATCCCACTTATCCGACCATTTCAAAACCGGCAAACCGCTTTCAAACCGGATGGGTAGCCAGATGTAGCGCCCGTCAATGGGGTGTTCGGGCGTCCAGCGGTCAGCCATAAAGATGAAAGCGTCTTTTTGCCCTGCAACGGGTAAAATAAATGTGCTTTGCGAATGAAAGGTCAACCCTGCGTCTTCTCCCCGGCAGGGGTTGGGATGTTCCGTCCAGGGTCCCCAAATATCGCCGGCGGTAAATAATCGGGCGGCATTGGGCGCCCAACCGGTACAGCCCGAAGTTATCATAAAGTATCTACCGTCTTTTTTGAAAATAGCAGGCGCTTCATTGTGTCCGGCAGGCGCAATGCGGGTGTATTTGCCCGTATAGCTCAGGTAATCGTCCGACAATTCCGCCAGATGCAGGGTCAGGTTTTCTTCCGAAGCATATATGTGATAAGATTTTCCGTCGTCATCCACATAGAGGGTCATGTCGCGCGACATTTGCCCTCCGGCAAAATCTCGGCGGATATACATTCCATCGACAACGGCTTTTTTCCATTCCTCCGTCCATTGTTTTGGGAAATCCGACGGTTTTACGGGCAACCGTTGCTGTTCCTTACTCATATTTACCGGATAGCGTTTGGCGTTCGGACGGCAGGATTTCAAATACTGGTAGGGGCCTGTTACTTTATCGCTGACGGCGATTCCTGTTCTTGCCGCCGCATAGCCTTTGTCTTTCAGCTCCAAATGGAAATACATGACAAACTTTTTCGTTTTTTCATTGTAAATCACCTTGGGACGTTCGATGATACAGCCTTCCGCAATCTCACTGCGCGGGTCTTTTTCAACGGCAAGCGCAATGCTCTCGTATGTCCAGTCGTAGAGATTAGCCGACGAATAGCAGGTTACGCCTACAAACGCCGCGTTTGACTGTTCGCCTTTGTGTTCGCCGAACCAGTAGTATTTGCCTTCGCGGTATAAAATGCCGCCTCCGTGTGCGTTGATATGCTCGCCGTTATTGTCTTTCCATATTTTGCCCGGATAAAACGCGCCGGCGTGTGCTATTTCCAGAAAACGAACCTTTTCGGAAGCGGCCAATAAAAACGCTCCGACGCCAAAATCGGCAGTGGTTGCAGCGTTTACGGTATGCTGGTCGGCACGTTCGCCGATAGGTTGCACGTAACCTATCGTACCGTCCGGTTGCAGGGCGGTTTTTACTGAATAATCCCAGGCTTTTTCCGTAACGGTTTCATACGCACTTCTGTCCAGCAAGCCGTTATTGATTCCCCACAGGAAACCGAATGTAAAAAAGGCTGTTCCGCTCGTTTCGTATCCGGGGGCTTGCCTGGCGTCGAGGATGCTCCGCGTCCAGTGTCCTTCGGGCTGTTGCGACTGTTTCAGCGCTTTTGCCATGGAGCGGAAAACCTCAATGTATTCGTTCCGGTGTGCATCGTTTTCCGGCAAATCGGACAACACTTTGGCAAGAGCGGCAAATACCCAGCCGTTACCCCGCGCCCAGAAATCTTTTTTCCCACTGTTTGTTTTATGTTTAAGAATTAAAAACTAAGAATTAAGAGTTTTTGAATTGTTTGAAAATTCCGATTCTGTGAATTTACCTAAGCAAAGATACTTTTCATACAGTTTCAGATATATTTTATGATTTTCTTCGTTCGGTAAGTATTCCGATAAAAATCCCTGTCCCATCGCCTTCTGTGCGGCTTGAATATCGGGATAAACGCCGGCAACGACAGCCGCAAACATAGCAGCGCCAAACGCACAGGCCTGTTCCGTTTTCGCCACTTTTATCGGCATACCCAGGACGTCTGCCAGGGTTTGCATTACGAAAGGCGACTTCTGCGAAATGCCGCCGATGCCGATAACGCTTTCTATTTCAATGCCGTTCTCAAGAAAACGGTCAATAATGGCTTTCGAGCCGTAAGCGGTGGCTTCGACGAGCGCACGGAATACCATCGCGGGCGTCGTCCCGAGCGTCAAGCCTGTAATGGTACCTTTCAGCAACTGGTTGGCATCGGGCGTCCACCTGTCCGCAAATGCCTGGAACAAGTAGGGGCAAATCATGATTTGCCCCTACCTTCATATCCTCGTAGGAGGCCACCATGATGTCGCAAGTGGATGTGCCCGATGACGCGGACAAAGGTTTTTGGTTTTATTTCCGCACCGACAGCGCCGAAATGACAGTCGAAAGCGCCGGCGCCAACGACTACATTCGTAGTCAATCCAAGCCGTTTTGCCCATTCGGGAGTCAGGTTGCCGATTTGGGTATCGGCGGTGAATGTGTCTTCGAAAAGATGTTCACGGAAACCTGCCAGCAGCGGGCTGAGGACGGTCAGAAACTCTTCCGGCGGAAGTCCGCTCCATTTTTCGTGCCACATGGCCTTGTGGCCGGCGGCGCAGCGGCTGCGGACAATCTCCGCAGGTTTTGTCTTTCCGGTAATCAGCGCCGGCATCCAGTCGCAGTGTTCCACCCAACTG
>JAITCT010000111.1 GCA_031282925.1 Dysgonamonadaceae bacterium
AAATAGAGCCATCCGCATTGACCGGAAGCTGGTCTGGAGAAATTATACGCATACTTATTTAATTACGAATTAGGGATGTGAAATAAATAACATGTAAAAATTATCCCCTAACCCCCTAAGGGGGGACTTGGCCGCAGCAATATATTCTCAATTGCACTGCCCCAAGCTCCCCCTTTTGGGGGCGGGGGTATGTATTCGTTGTCACTTAGGAATTAAGAGGCTGAATCATTCCTAATTCTTCATTCTTTAGTTGTTTTCGCCGGTTTTGCGATACTTTCGCGCATATCGGTATCGGCCTGCACATTTTTCATTCTGTAATAATCCATAATGCCCAGATTACCCGAACGGAAAGCTTCCGCCATCGCTTTCGGCACTTCGGCTTCCGCTTCAATCACTTTGGCGCGGGCTTCCTGAGCCTTGGCTTTCATTTCCTGTTCGAGGGCGACAGCCATCGCGCGGCGTTCTTCCGCTTTGGCCTGGGCAATGTTTTTGTCGGCTTGCGCCTGATCCATTTGCAATTCGGCGCCAATGTTTTTCCCTATATCAATATCCGCAATATCAATAGACAGGATTTCAAAAGCCGTACCGGCGTCCAAACCTTTTTTCAATACCACTTTGGAGATGCTGTCCGGATTTTCCAAAACTTCCTTATGCGTCTCCGCCATACCGATCGAGGAAATAATTCCTTCGCCTACCCTTGCAATAACGGTTTCTTCGCCCGCGCCGCCGACCAGCTGTTTGATGTTGGCGCGAACCGTAATACGCGCTTTAACCAACAGTTGAATACCGTTTTTAGCTACTGCGGCAATAGCCGGAGTGTCTATCACTTTCGGGTTTACGGACATTTGAACGGCCTGAAATACATCGCGTCCCGCCAAGTCGATAGCCGTTGCCATCTGGAAAGACAAATCAATATTCGCTTTTTCGGCCGAAACCAAAGCGTGTACTACCCTTTCGACATGTCCCCCCGCCAGATAGTGCGCTTCCAACTGGTCGCGGGTAATGTTTTTCAAACCGGCTTTGTGCGCTTCAATCATCGCGTTGACAATCACTGGGGGCGGAACTTTCCGCAACCGCATCAGAAAGAGTTGCAACAAAGAAATACTTACTCCCGAAGCCTTTGCGTTGATCCACAATACGAAAGGCACATAATAAAAGAATATAGACAGCAAAATAACTGCCGCTATAATCATAATAATCCAAAGAAATGCTGCTGCTTCAATCATTTTAATTAATTTTTATTTAGGTTTTACTATTAACTGTGTCGGCGACACTTTTAAAACTACAATTTCCGTATTTTCATCAACAAATTCACTCAGGGTTTTTGCTTCCATCGTGATATTGTTTACACGGACTTTACCTACCGGATTCAGGCGCGAAACACTGATTCCTTCATCTCCAACGGCAATATTCAACGAATCTTGGGAAGCCACTGTCGAATCAATACCGGTTTTCAGTGAAATCCTGTCCAATGCCTTGGATTTCACGAAATAAACAAAGGCGGCTCCAATAATTGCCAACGTAGAAACAAGCGTAATGCTTCCACCCAACCCCCAAAAACTGCGGAACGCATAATATATACCGCCAATTGAAAATGCTGCTCCGGCCAAAGCCGTAAACGTCAATCCCGGAATCAGGAATATCTCGACCAAAATCAAGATAATCCCAATTACACACAAAACAATAACAACAATAATATCCATACTTAATCCCTTAATTCTTCCCCCCCCTGTCATTCCCGCGCAGGCGGGAATCTCCTGATAATCCTTGCGTTTTTATATGGGATTCCCGGCGCGGGAATGACAGGCTTCCTTCTAATTCCTAATTCCCAATTTCCTAACCTCCCTGTTCCCGGCATCCTTCACCGCTTTTTTGTATTCGCTATGCAAACCTTCCAAACGGGCTTCGTTTTCAAGAATAGGTAATTTCAAAACACGTTTTCTATCGGCGTTACCTTCGGCATAATTTTTCCGTTGAACGTCCAATTGATTTTCCAAAGTAACAATCTGCTTCTGCAATTCCTGTGACTGCAAAAAAGATTGTTTTGCACCGTCATCATTAAAATCCGACACGGTATAATAAACGATATTATCGTTTATCACAAAAGTAAAGTCCTTTGCGACTCCCTGTTGCCGGCCTTTTGTAACATCATTTTTGATTTTTTGTAAAAGCGCCTGATAATTCGCATCTTGATGCCATGTATCCCTGACAGAACTGATTTTTGCCCGGTCGGACAAAACTGCAAAGTCTTCATTTTCAACAAATACAGGTTCTCCATTCGGAATAAAAGTGTAAATAATCACTGTATCTTCCGGTTGGAAACGGTCGGTTGCGAAATACCCGATGCCGGTCAATTCGTCGATAGCCATCATATAATCGTTACCGGTTGAATTAAAAGGCATTCCAAGTTGTTTGGGAGCCAGGTACGTATCGTTATCCATATTGTAACGGCTGACGAACAGGTCGTAACCGCCAATGGATTCATTGCCGGTAGAAGCATAGTAAATCGTTAACCCGTCGGGCATTACGAACGGATAATTGTCGTTTTCCAACGAATCGAACGGAATGTTCAACGGTTTTTCTTCCGACCATTCCGTTTGTATTTTCACTTGGGTATATAAACGGTAAAGATTTTCTCCGGTGATTTTGCCGTAAAAACGGCGGTCATTCAATTGATTTTCATAGACAACCGAATTTTTTATTTTCTCAAGTGTTCCGGCGTCTTCACTCAAAAGATAAGCATCCCAAAAATGGGCTTTATCAACAATGACGCTGTCAATAATCTGAATATCTTCGCACCGGCTGACCATCCTCGCTAAATTTTCAGCTCTTTTTAACAGTGGTTTCAGGGAATCGGTGTTTACAACCGGTTTTGTGTTTTTTCTATTTGTTTTTGTGTTTTTTTCAAGCATGGAAATTTGCATCCTGTAAGACTTGATCGCCTTATCAAACCGGTACAATTGCTCATACATTCCCGCCGCCGCTATATATTTTTTGTCGGCATACAGTTTATCGGCTTCTGCAAGTGTCTGAGCTTGAAGGCCAAGCGAAATGAAAAATGAGATAATAAAAAGAGGATACCGCATGTGTCGAATTATTTTATGGCGCTCAAAGGTAATCAAATTTTTCATGTAACCTGTATTTAT
>JAITCT010000198.1 GCA_031282925.1 Dysgonamonadaceae bacterium
CAGAAGATTGAGTAAAGATTATGAAGTGGATACGGAAACTTCACAAACTGTGATATATTTGACGATGATACAAATAATGCTCAATAGAATAAAAAAATAAATTCAAAACAGTTTCTTAATTCGTCAACTATGCACAAAATCATGCCGCGCGGGTGTATTTCAAATTGTCGCAGTGCCGAATGTGATAGTAACCTCATTTCCACCTTATTTAAATAACAAAACAACCTCAGTAGAAATGGATTATGATAATATTTCCTGTACCTTATTACCTTATTTATCTTAGTCCTTTGCACGGCATGATTTTGTACATCCGGTTTTATCAAAATTAAACACGAAGACACAAAAGTGTTTACAAAAAAAGTCGTTTGCCAATGCACAAAACCATACCGCGTACAATGTAATAAGGTAATAAGGTCAGGGAATTTGAATTATTAACACACTTTGGCTACTGAGGTTGTTTTGTTGGAGAAAATAAGGTGGAAATGAGGTTTATATCCAACTGCCAATTATTAAATGACAAAACCTGAGGTTGTTTTTTATTGTCGAGTGCATTTCAAATTGTTGCAGTGCGGTTGTAAAGCCCATCATTCCCGCGCAGGCGGGAAACAACGTTCGGCGGAGCCAATGACGAACTTCTCAACCGCACTGCGACAATTTGAAATGCACCTTCCGGTATTTATTTTTTTTGTATTTTTGCAGCATTTTGTCAGTTACAAGTTACAAATTATGAGTTAAGAAAACCCTGTAACCTGTAACTCGTAACTTGTAACTCGTAACTTGTTTATGATTAAAATAGCAATTATCGGATTAGGTTATGTCGGCTTACCCTTGGCCGTTGCATTTGCCGGAAAATACCGCGTTGTCGGTTACGATATTAACAGGAAGCGCGTAGAGGAGTTGAATGCCGGCAACGACCATACTTTGGAAGCGGATGTAAATGATATGTTGGGCGTCATGAAGCTGCATGGGGAAAATCCCGAAAAGGGGCTTTCCTTCTCGTGCGATGAAAATGATTTAAAATCATGCAATATTTATATTGTAACGGTTCCGACGCCTATCGACCGCTTTAATAAACCCGACTTGCGGCCGCTGACGGAAGCATCCGGAATGTTGGGACGCGTAATTTCCAAAGGCGACATTGTGGTTTACGAATCAACTACTTACCCGGGCTGTACGGAAGAGGATTGCGTTCCGGTCATTGAACGGGTTTCAGGCTTGAAATTCAATGCGGATTTCTTTGCCGGTTACAGCCCCGAACGGATTAATCCGGGCGATAAAATCAATACGCTGACTAAAATAAAGAAAGTAACTTCCGGTTCTACGCCTGAGGCCGCCGATAAAATAGATGCTTTGTATGCTTCGATTATTACTGCCGGAACGCACAAAGCCTCCTGCATCAAAGTAGCGGAAGCTTCCAAAATTACAGAAAACGCCCAACGCGATGTAAATATTTCGTTTGTCAATGAATTGGCATTGATTTTCGACAAGATGGGCATTGACACGGACGAAGTGCTGGAAGCGGCAGGCACCAAATGGAATTTTCTGAAATACCGTCCGGGACTGGTCGGCGGACATTGCATCAGCGTCGATCCTTACTACCTGGCAACCAAAGCGGAAACACTGGGTTACGTCCCGCAGGTTATTTTGTCGGGGCGGCATGTCAATAACAGCATTGCGCCTTTTATTGCCGACAAAGTGTTGAAACTGATGATCCGGAAAAATCATAAAATCAATGGCGCCAATGTGTTGATACTGGGCGTAACGTTTAAGGAAAACTGTCCGGATATCCGGAATACCAAGGTGGTGGATATTTACAGGGAACTGACCGAATTCGGGTTGAATGTGGATATTTATGATCCCTGGGTGAATGGGGAAGAATTGGCCGGCGAATACGGCGTCCCGGCGGTTGAAACTTTTGATGCGGACAAACGCTATGAGGCCGTTATTCTTGCGGTAGCTCACGACGCATTTAAAACGTTTGATTTTGAAAAATACCACGCCGCAGGGGCGGTTGTTTTTGATGTGAAGGCTGTGGCGGACAGGCGGTTTACGGACGGGCGGCTGTGAGAATAAGAACGGGTGGAAAGGACAGTCTCAATATCATAGCGCGCGGCAAACAGCCTCTTTCGCTTTCACCCGCGCCTCCGCATCGGTCTGCATGTAATCCTCCAAGCCGGGCGAAGCAATAAAAGAAACCCGCTCCAATGTTTTTTCTATCACCTCGCTCATTGCCGGAAAACTGATTTTATCTTCCAAAAACGCAGCAACCGTGATTTCGTTCGCAGCGTTAAGGATACAAGGCATATTGCCGCCTTTTTCGATTGCTTCGCAGGCCAGCGCCAGATTACGGAACTTGCGGGTATCCGGTTCTTCAAAAGTTAAATTCGGGAATTTATTGAAATCCAGGCGTTCAAAATTTGAAGCAATCCGGTTCGGACAGGTCAATGCGTACTGAATCGGCAAACGCATGTCCGGCATACCTAATTGCGCCTTGACGGATGCATCTTCAAACCGAACCATTGAATGGATAATGGACTGGGGATGTACGAGAATCTGTATTTGTTTGGTATCCACAGCAAAAAGCCATTTGGCTTCTATCATTTCAAAACCCTTATTCATCAGAGTCGCCGAATCAATGGTTACTTTGACGCCCATATTCCAGTTGGGATGGCGCAAAGCCTCTTTTTTGGTCACAACGGCTAACTGTTCCTGCGAAAAACCTCGAAAAGGGCCTCCCGAAGCCGTTAAAATGATTTTCTCAATCGGATTGTTTATTTCTCCCGCCAGACATTGAAAAATAGCCGAATGTTCGGAATCGACCGGAATAATATGCGTCCGGTTTTCCAAAGCCAACCGTATAATCAACTCTCCGGCGACAACTAAGGTTTCCTTATTGGCCAGAGCAATCGTCTTTCCCGCTTGAATCGCTTGGATAGTCGGTTTTAAACCGGAATAACCGACCATAGCTGTCAGAACAATCCGGATAGGTTCGGCTTGAACTACTTGCGAAATAGATTCTTCTCCCGTCCAAACTTTGACAGGTAAATCGCTTAACGCATCTTTCAATTGCGTATATTTGCTTTCATTGGCAATGACTACCATTTCGGGCTGAAATTCCCGGGCTTGCCGGATCAGTAATTCAACATTGTTATTGGCCGTAAGTGCATAAACGTCAAACAAATCCCGGTGTTCGCGGATAACATCCAAAGCCTGTGTCCCGATTGAACCTGTCGAACCGAGAATGGCTATTTGCTTTTTC
>JAITCT010000216.1 GCA_031282925.1 Dysgonamonadaceae bacterium
CCGTTGGTAATTCCCAAAACAGAAGGTCCCGCGAGCGGATTCCGGAAAAGCGTCTGCAACATCAGCCCGCCAACCGCCAGCGCAGAACCGGCTAAAAGCGCCGTTAATGCTTGCGGTAAGCGGGATTGCAAAACAATATTTGCCCAAACGTTTTTTTCCACTTCCTTACCGAAAAAAATATCCATTACCGTCGAAGCGGGAATGGATACTGTGCCGTAAAAAAGGTTACAGAAAAAAAGGATAATGATCGCAAATGCAAATCCTGCGCAGATAATGCTTTTACGCTTCATATTTTATCTCAACCTGTCAAGCGAACGGACTAATTTTTCATCTTTTTTGACAGCATGACAGGCTGCAAAGGCAAACCCCGCAGCAATCAAAGGAATAAACAGGAAAAAACAGGAAACCGAAAATTCAAATTGCAAGATCGGAAAATGAATTGCAAAAAATAACAGGAACAGCAAACCCAGTAACAGACTTGCAGCCATCTGAAATTTTCGTTTTTTATAAAGGAAGATAATTCCCAAAGCCGCAATGCCGGTAAACCCGCAGAAAAACCACCGTATTTCAACGCCGGTTTCCGTTGCGGGTAAGAAAAACATTACTGCCGCCAACAGGAAAACAATAAATAAATAAACCGATTGTACTCGCTGAATCATAGTTCTTCCACCTTATCTTTTTCCTTCGATAAATTCCGGTAATAAATTGCATGATCTAAAAATTCCTGAGTCGCAAGAAGCGTCGGTTTGGGCATGCGTTCAAAATACCGGGAAATCTCAATCTGTTCACGGTTTTCAAAAACTTCGTCCAAACTGTCGCTCACCGAAGAAAACTCTTGCAGTTTTTTACTCAATTCATGTTTGAGTTCGACGGCAATTTCATTAGCGCGTTTGCCAATAATCCGAACGGTTTCATACACATTTCCCGTTTCTTCGGCCATGCTTATCATGTCGCGCGTAATCGTATTGTCCGGCATTGATGGGTTGTTAGATTCCATTAGTTTGTTTTTATTTTTGTTTTAACTCTTTTTCGACATTTTGACAGAGGTGTTTAATTTCCTTTTCATACTTCCCTTCCGGATATTCGTTGACGTAGGAATAATATTCATCCATTACATCGCGGTAGCGGAAATCTTTTTTTTCATCCACACTCTGCATCGCCATCTCGTATTTGGATTTGAAAGTGTAGTACATAAATTCTTCGCGGTATTTGGTGAACGGATACAAACGTACGGCATTCTGAGCAGTAATCACGCACGACAGATAATTTCCGCCCGGAAAAGAATAAATCAGATAATTACCCAAATTGTAATACAGCCGCACAGTCAACAATTCTTTCAAAGCCAGTTTTTCCTGAAGATCGAACAAAACCTTTTGCGCTTCTTCTTTCCGTTCACTTTGCGGATAAAGTTCCGTGAAATCCTGAAATTGCTCCATAGCTTTATATGTTTGCGTTTGATCCAGCCGCGGATCGGGCGATTCCAAAAACAAACCGTAAGCCGAGTAATAACGGGCTAATTCGGCATATTCCCCTTTGGGATATGATTTGTAACAGGAAGAAAAATATTCCGAAGCCGTAAGGTAATCTTTCATCCCGTAATAACTCTGCGCCAACAAATAAAGTGCCTCTTCGCCCCGGCTCGAAGCCCGCCGCATCTGCACTACTTCTTCCAGTAAAGTCGCTGCACGGCTAAACTTTCCCTCGTCGAAATACTTTTTGGCATATTCAAATTTTTGATCAATATCGGTCAATTTCAACACCTTGTTATATTCCCCGCAAGAAACCAGCAAGATTGAAAAAAGGAAAATACCTGCAATTTTAGATTTCATACCTGTTTAATTTTGACTGCAAAAGTAATCAATCCCTTTGAATATAGAACAAGATTTAAACTTTTTTATCACAATTAATTTTTTTTGAAGCGCTGTTGATTATGGAATTTTTCATAATCTTTGCCGCGAAAACCGGTTTGACATAATTATGCAGCGCAAAAATAAATGAAACACATCTTACTTAATTTCGTATTGTGTAACAAAAAAATCCGCAAACATTTTTGCATTTTAATAAAAACCCGTATTTTTGCGGTCGGAAATTTTTCAGGCAATTGCCGGAAAACCTAAAGCAAACGCAGTCCGAAGTTCCGAATGCCATCCCGAAGGAAGTACCGGTTGAGTCAGTGATTATCAGATAAGAAAGTTATGAGTTACAAGTAAACGAGTTGACAAGTAAAAAGACCTTTTTCGTTAATTTGCAATTAATTTACAGCGTTACAAATAGCCGTATCTCGTTTACTCGTTAACTTGTCAACTCGTTTACTTAAAAATTATAACATAAATGAAAACAATTTCAATTGACAAAATTTATTGGGCGCTCGGCGCCGCGTTTTTAGGCGTCTATTTTTGGATAATATACCAAAACACATACAATATCCCCCGCTGGGATGATTTCGATGTGTTTTTCCAGTTTTTATGCGACTATCTTGACAGTTCTACTCTCAAGGAAAAGCTGGCACTTATTTTTGAATTCCATGGTCCACACCGTATTGTATTCACTCGTTTGATAGCATTGCTTAGCCATTGTATAATCGAAAAAGTAAATATCACTGCATTTATTATAATCGGAAATCTGTTTATGCTGGGGATTGGCGTCATGTTTTTTGTATTTCTCCGGCAAAGAAAAAACGCGGGAATTTTTGCGCTAATGATTGTTTTGTTGCTTTTTAACGGGCAAAATTATGAAACAAACACATGGGCAATGGCAGGATTGGCGAATGTCGGCACATTGCTGTTAGCCATGCTGTCTGCTTATTTCATGATGCAACCGGCAAAGCCGGAGTTTATCACAGGCATTGTATTATCAATCCTTACTGTTTTTTCAAACGGTAACGGCATGTGTTTGTTCCCCGCCGTATTATTTTCCCTTTTATTACAGAAACAGAGAAAGGAACTGCTTTGGGTTGCCGGAATTGTCGGCATTGTCGTGATTTGCTATTTCCTGAATCTCAGATGGGAATTAAACAACGAACACAGTTTGCGCATAAGCGCCATTGTAACAGGTTTTTTCTATTTCCTTGGCGGCAATGTATGGTTGCCTTCCGTTAAAATTATCGCTTTACTTTGGGGATTATTTATATTTGCCACGTATGTATGGGCCTTCGTTGGCGGGTTTTACAGGAAAAATATAATCTGGTTTACTTTTTTTACGTTTATGTTGCTGACTGCGGCAATGGCTGTTCTCAACAGGCCTGCCGAAGAAATTGCCCCCTTGAGATACCGCATTTATTGCTGCATGGGAACAATAACGAGTTTAAAAAAATATCCGCATACAATTGGCAACGCGGTAAATCAGGGTTGTATGGCCCTTCCGGGTCTTTTGGTGTTGTTGTATTGTCAAAGATAGAGGCATTAAAGATTTACACCATGCCCAAATTGCCTTTGGAAGAAATTGCGGCTACGGTAAAAATAACCGCCGGCGAATGGGAAAACCATCATTCTTCTATTTCATATCACATTGATTTTATAGAAGATGCAAACGATTATATACTAATCAAAGGATATGCTTATACAAACGAAATGAGTATGGATTTTACCGATATGTTTTTATGGTTATTCAATGAAGAACAAAACATAAGAGTTAATCCTTATTTCGAACGGCGGTACGATGCAGGAGCTTCGGA
>JAITCT010000276.1 GCA_031282925.1 Dysgonamonadaceae bacterium
TGCCTGTCATCGCCCGGAAGCGAGACGGATTCTTTTGCCATGTTGGGTATTTCATCATGCAAATATCGCACATACGCACGTATGATACAAATTTAATTTGAAATAATGTCTAATATATATTGTGTCTTTGCAAAAAAATATGAATTGTCCGAAATGTATGAGTTACAAGAGTGTTAAGTCCGAATTTGTCAAAGGAATACAGCGTTATAAGGAAGATTTTCAGGCGTAAGTAATAGACCGTTTTGATTATCATTTTGAATGAACGGAAACAGTTGAATCGAATATGATAATGACAAAAAAGATATCCTTGAATTTTATCGCCGCACGGCCTATCAACGGGAACGATGGAATAAACGGAACAGGTATTATCATCGGGTGCTCGAAACGTATTATGCATTTGTTATACCGCAGGGTAAGCGGGTGCTGGAAATAGGCTGTGGTTCGGGTGATTTGCTGAACGCCGTCAAGCCCTGCTATGGAGTTGGAATTGATTTTGTACCGGAGGTGATTGAAATGGCAAAAATGAACTACCCCGCCGCAAGCAACTGGGTATCAATAAGGAATAAGTTTTATATTCTCGCCGCAAGCGGCGGGGAATTATACCCAAACGGAAAATAAAGTTTATATAAGAAAATACATGAAGCCATTATCCGAATCCAAGCTCATTAAAATGACAAATGGTCGCATCTTGTTATTGTGCTGAAAAGCATAGCACACTGGTTAAAATTACCTCCGTTTATTAAATCTGCCGTTCTTAGTTATCTTGCAGTGCGACGATTACAAACCTGTAAAAAACAATGGCTGGTATACACAAGCAACAAAGAAGCGTATTTTGATATTAACGGTGCAAAATTGCCCGATGTAACGAATATCTCCTGTTATAAAACTTCGCTTGCATACGTTTTGGAAGACACCTTTCATATACCCTACTTTTACAACGACAATCACGACAAAGCGATTGTGGAACAAGTGGATAAATTTATGATAGAAGGTCCTTACGGCTATACAGACGGACAATTTGATGTAACGGTTAAAAACAATGACGTTGTGATAGATGCCGGCGCATGGATAGGTAATTTCAGCGCGTATGCCACATCCAAAGGAGCAACAGTCTATGCCTTTGAACCTGTAAAAGAAACATTTCAGATGCTTTGCAAAACAAAAGAGTTAAATAATGTTAATTGAGGAGATTTATCCCATACGAAAAGGACTGGGCAATAGCGAAGTGATATTACTATATCTATTGATAAAGAAAATAGTGGATCAAATTCCATTATGATGCAGGTTGGAACGGCAACAGAAAAAATGACAATCACCACGCTTGACAAGTTTGCGGAAAAAAATAAGCTGGAACGGGTAGATTTTATCAAAGCGGATATTGAAGGAGCGGAAAGAGATCTGCTTCGTGATGCAACACATGTTCTGCGAACTTTTGCTCCGAAACTCGCAATCTGCACCTACCATTTGCCGGACGACCCGCAAGTTTTGGAACGGATTATCAAGGAAGCCAACCCGCAATACAGCGTGGTACATACACGCCACAAGCTGTTTGCATCTGTTGTAAAAGACATTACATAATATTATTTTATGAAAAATAAAAAAATAAAAGAACGGCCACTTTCCTTTTTTGAATGGGTGGAAAACCTGTTACAGAAGAAAAGTAATGGTTGTTTTTGGTTCATTTTGCAGTAACAGGCGTCGTTTCCTTGTTGCTTTACGACCCCAGAGTAAGTCTTATAGGTGATGATTCGGATTATATATTGGGTGCAAACGATTTTATCAAAAATTTTAGTTTCCCAAGTTCCCAAGCGGCGCTGTATATGATTGCACTGTCGCCGATAACGTATTTTTTCGGTATATCTTTGTTTCCATTGAAACTTTTTTCCATGCTGTCAATGCTCTGATTCATGTATTTCATGTATCTTTCGTTTCGTCGAAAAGTTCCTGCCGGCATATCATTGCCTGTACTATTGCTCGTGTCAATCAATTCGTATGTACTGTATTATGCAAGCCAGACCTATTCGGAAGCGTTTTATATGTTTATGCAGTCGCTTTTCATTTATGTGTTTTTCCGGTATATTGTTAAAGACAAACCGGAGTATACGGGATGGAGTAAGAAAATCAAAGTATTTATATTGGTTGCGGTGGCGGCATTGGGAGTTGTGCTGACCCGTCCGATTGGTTTTTCGGTAGTCATCGCAGTTACGGGATATTTTTTATTTTACAGGGAATGGAAGAATCTGGGACTTTTTCTGTTGAGTTTTGCTGTTTTGTATTTTATTTATTCTCTGTTGAAAGACTGTATATGGGAAAGCAGCGAACAGTTAACAACACGACAAGCGAGTATTTCTATAAAAATCCGTACAGCTCGGAGGAAGGCGTCGAAGATTTGACAGGTATCTTTGTCCGTTTTTGGCAAAATTCCGAACAATACTTGCCCAACGGATTGTTTCGAATCATGGGTTTTAAATACGAGATAGGGGAAAATACAATATTTGTTTATGCAATGGCTCTTTTCGGTTTATATTTTGCTTTTAACCCAAATCGGTCATTAGAGCTTTAAGGGTATACGTAAGGCAGGAGGAAGTCATCGAGCGATCTCCGGATGCCGGGGAAGGCCTCCCTGTTTCGTAGCCCCTTTGCCAAGTGGAGTGTTTTCCGGTCAGCCGTTTGGGTGATATAGCCGGCGACAGCAAAGAGCTTATAGCGCATTGTCTTCGGGAAAGGCCTGCGAGTGGAGTTTATCAGGGCATGACGGAAAAGACTCATAAAGTTATGGGCCGTCACGATGAAATTTCCGCAGGCTTCAGTGGCCCGGAAATCATGCAGGGTAACCTGTCAGTGGAAAAGTCATGTTTGAGTTCTTTGATGCGGTTCTCCGGGCCGGCCCGTCCCCGACAGGCGTCATATGCCACACGGGCTGGAAGCGTAAGATTGGCGATGCAGCAACTGTAGCGGTAATTGCCCGGTTTTTCATCACCGGTAAACAGTTCCGGTTGCTTGATTTTTTCCCGGCCGCCTTGCTTCTCTATCTGCCGACGTACCGTAACGGTGCGACGCGGGGCTTGCCGGTCCTGTGCCTGACAAGTCGTTTCCGCAATATCAATACCGTCCGCCATCTCCGTCCACGCCTGCTGATGAACCGGTGCATACTTGAAGCAGCCCGTAAAACGGCAGGCAATGATATGCGGGAGCGTGTTTCCCTCCGGACAATCGAATATCTCCTTAC
>JAITCT010000317.1 GCA_031282925.1 Dysgonamonadaceae bacterium
GCTCAAATTCAAGTTCAAACTTCTGAAGTATGGGCGAAAGCATATCCGTCAGGAATGCCGGCTGTGTAGCCTCGACCGTTGAATAGCTGCTGTGCATAAAATTAAACAGTTTTGTGGAAAAAATCCTAAAAAAATACGCAATGTCTGTTACATTAAACTTCCGGGTTTCCGGGAACTGCGCATCAACCGGGTTAACCGTAAGCGGATTATATTTCATGTTTCCCTGCAATACGGCAATACCGCTTTTTTCTCCGTCGCTTCCCCTTCTGAATACTTTATTCCAACTGTTATGGATTACTTTTGTCTGTTTATCCATAAGAGAACTCTTAACGGTAAGTATTGCCGCAAGGTTTGCACCGGATTTTAAAAAATTCTGCGCATATATTTTCAAACTCAAATTACAATATACTGCACATTCGGAAAAACAGGATTATTGGAATTATACTGTATTGATACGCTTTGCACCGGGATATAGTGAATGGCTTCGGACAGCATCAAAAGATACTCCCGTTCAATAACCGCATAGCCGTTACCATGTAAAAGCATGTCGCATACCATGTTTTTACACGGTACAAACCTGCCTGTGTTCATGTTTGGGAATTATATACGGGATATTCCCGGTACCCGTAAAAATACGAATCCTTCCCAATATACGTTTTTACCGGAAACTGCGCTATGCTATCCGATATGACATTTACGCACTGGTATACCACACTGAGAAGCATGCAGGAGCAATCGCTGAAAAATTTATAAAAAGACAGTCCCAACCCTTCGGTTTCCGGTTACCCTTTGGTTTTTTCATTTCCTTCACTGCCGGCAGGAGATTTACTTCTTTTGTTCCTGTTAAAAATATTCATTTTTTAAATTTTTATTTGTTGTCGAACCTGCCACAGTGGTTAAACGTTTTAAAAATCCACTCCACAGGAATGTTTACAACAAACAGGCCGTTGCTGCTTCTCACAAAAATAAAATTACCTTTTCCAGGATTTGTTTTCAACTCGCACCGGTCAAACAGTACAGAGGCCTGCGGTTTGTTAAACCATTTCGACATCCCATTCATATAACAGTATTCACAGCCGTACAGGCATTTCCCTTTTACCGTGTTCAATGTATGGGTTATAAACCCATACATGTTTCCTTTTAATTTGTTCATTGCCATATTCAAAACGGTAAATTGTCATTTTCATCCAAAGGAACTACGGGCGCCCTGTCTGTATCTTCCAAAGTAACGGCATCGGACTTGTATTGCCTGCCTGATCCTACATAGACTGTTTCAACTCAGAACTCTCGTTCTCCTTTCGTCTGCAAAACAAAAAAGGTATGCATTTTACCGTATTTCCCGACTTCCTTCTGTTCACCAAGACAGAGATTTACACAATATTTTCCGTTTTCTACCTTTTTGATTTTTTCCGGACACTTTTCTTTTAAGTCCGTGACAGTAATGGAAACTGGATTTTTTATTGATCTATTCGACCTCTATCCTCACAAACATAATCCACTCCCAGTTTTCTTTCAGGTAATCATACAGATGAAAGAATCCCATTGTTTAAACATGAAAATATTTTGTTTCCGGCTTATACACGGCTACTCCGGAGAGTCTGCAGTCGGGGTCTATGCCTGCTATCATGAAATTTGTTTTTTTAATCCTATGGGGAAAACACGAATCGAACCTGTACCGGCGTTACAGAACCGGATTGCCAAATTTCCCCTTCCATCTACAGCAGTATTCACATACTTCTGCAGCCCTGAAATCAAAATCTGTCTAAATTAAGCAAAGATACGACCGCTTAACCTTCACAGAGGATATGGCCTTGAGTTAGTTACTAAAAAATTATTCATTACGGTGTCTAAATTCCTGTTCGGCATCACTTCGGTTCCCTTCTATTTCCATTGATAATTAGCATAATTTACAACCAACTTGTTGCAATCATACAAACAAATAAATAAATATAAAATATAAATTATTAAAGTTATGACAAAGCAAAACAGCAATGAATCTCAAAGAAGTAAACGAGATACAAATTCAAAAACAAATTCTTCAGCTACAAAAACTGAACGCACGGTGTTCTGTCGGATTCCATTTCAAACAGTACGACAGATAATGCACCACAACTATTTCTATCTGTAATCGTCCGGCAAGTAACTTAAACTGCTCTTTTACTACATAATGCCAACTGTGATTGCAGCCGCCACCATCGCACGGAATCAACATCTTTTTTGCGCCACATCATAAACTCCATACGGAACGGCAATTCCATCGACAAAACTGTTAAAATCGTGGTCGTTTACCACTTACGCTTCGGTGCAGAAAATTTCACCTTCGCGGTAAAAATTACCGGTCATTTCTTTCTTTTTCGTGTCAATACTCAACACCGGTAATTTCTCTTCAATGAATTCCTGTTTCAGTTTGGCGATATACTCAAACTGTTCGTTGCGATTTTCTACATCCTTCAATGTCTTGCATTTACTCATTTTTCGTTTCACATAGCCACATATCTTTAAAAGTCGTTTTATTAACGGACAACTCACGGATATGCAGTGAATTTTTAGTTTTTCATGTATTTGAACCAGTGTCAAATTTGTCCACAAAACATTTATTTTCATTGGGTTGCCTGCTGTATATTCGCGTAATACGAAAAGTAAAACCTCAATCAGATTGCTGATGAGTAGCGTTTTTTTTTCTACCACCGCCTTTTTGGCGAACTTTTTTTGCGGGCGGAACCGTCTCTAAAAGCAGTTCATTTTTGCCACGACGAACGGTATGTATATGAATATCAAACTTTTTAGATACCTCTTTTACCCCATAATAACCAATTTGCATTGCCTGTAATGCAGCAAATAACCGTTTTTGTCTTTCCGACAACTGTGCATAGAAAAACTTCTCGTGTTTTGCCATGTCATATTCAAAATCTGTTTTTTTCATCTTTACTGTCTTTTAAAATACACTGCAAAGATAATACTTTTTTCTGAAAACTACTATAAGTTATTTATTTTTTATTCCTTAACAGATACATTCGCGACCACCGGGCAGTAGAAAACAACCTGCACTGGACGCTTGACACGGTCTTTCGTGAAGATGAACAGCGAAATAGGGCCAGGCACGCCGCTAAAAATTTTGCCGCAGTCAGAAAAATTGCTCTTAATTTGCTCGGAAAAGATATGTGAAAAGGCCCGCTCAAGGGAAAACGACTGAAAGCCGCTTGGAACAAGGACTATCTGATTGAATTATTGAATTATTAAAATGCGTTTGCCCTGACTCAGTCATGCCTCAATAAAACAGACGCAGCATTATGCCCTGCTACCTGACCGCCTTGCCGGTCGTGAGCCAAATATCGGCAATGATAATCGCAACCGAAATTCGCGCAATTCGGTTCAAAAATCAGAACTCAAATTACGCGAATTGTTCCCGGAAAAAATATTGTCAGGGAGGGAGGTTGCCTCAAAAGTAACTATCAATCATCTACGCCGCTGTTTTTCTTCGACAGTTCTTCGTTGGGGATAATTTTCCATTCTCCCGTTTCGGGGTCGGGGAAAGAATATGTTTTCTCGCGCAACGCCGGAATCGGGTCATATTTGCTTGTACATTGCCGCAAACCAGCATCGTTTTTCACTTCTTCCGGAAGACGGGCGTCCGAATACATCTGCTGTGTTGCAAATCCTTTGCCCGCAGGAATCTCATCTTTGCTGAGGTCGATAAGCGACAGTTTGTGTACAGGCGAATATACCGCATTGTAAATGTCCCTTGCAAAGCGCACCCAACCTTCGTAGCCCTTATACGGGCCGTTGTGATAGGCATGAGCGTTGAGGTAAGGGACGCGGATTTTCTTCGCCACTTCACCCGGACGTTTTCCGGTAAAGATGATGTCGGGTTTGAGCGAATACATGGCTTCGAGACCTTCCAGTTCGTTCGGGTCGTCAATGGCGAGCGCGCCTTCTTCGCAACGCGAAATACCTTTTTCCATGTCGCCCTGATGACCGAATTTGGTATAGACCGATACCACCTCGACGCCCATTTCCTTGTGAATGGAGTGCGCCCAGTGCCAGAGCTTGGAACCTCCCGGCCAGAGGCATACTTTTATTCCCTTCAATCGTGCCGCATACCAGTCGAGTTCCGGTTTCCATCGGGCGGTTTCTTCGGCGATAATTTGCCTTGCCCGGTCTTCGATACCGAAAAAATAGCCGATTTTCAACAGTGAATCCGACAGGGCTTCAAAACCGAATCCGTCGATGTCCATGCGGGGAATGCCGTAGCGGGCGCGAAGTTCGTCGCAGATGTATTCCGCCGAACGGGCGCACTCAAGTACATTCAGGTGGGCGCGGTGCATGGCGCAAAGGTCGTCGAAACGCCCGTTGCCGGTGAAGGTGGACAGGATTTGTATGCCCATGCGGTGGAAATAATCCTTCATGATTTCCTGGTCGCCCTGGATGTTGTATTCGCCGACGTAATTAATCACATACTTGCTGTAAATCTTCGGCTCAACGGTTCCGACCATTTGGCTGAGCCAGGCAAGATTGATTTTGTGATGTCCTCCCGACTGGCTCGGCCCGGCAAATCCGGGCGAGTTGCACACGAATATTTTCACGCCGGGCATTTCTTCCATCACTTCTTCGGCAATGGCGTTGATGTCGTCGCCGATAAGGGCGGAGGCACAGGTCTGGTAGATCGTCATCCGCTTGATGTTCGGGAAAGCCTTGAATGCCTCGATGATGTTTTTCTTCAGCATTTTTTCGGCTCCGAAGACGACATGCGCTTCTTTCATGTCCGATGCGAAAGTGTATTTGAGCTGGAAACAGCCGTTATCGCTGATATAGCGTTTCGTTTGCCAGGTGTCGTAGGTACATCCTACCGGGCCGTGGCTGAGGTGTATCACGTCTTTCATCGGCGTACCGATTACGTGTTTGGCGCCGCAATAAGCGCATCCGCGTTCCGAGATGGTTCCCGGAATCGTGTTGAGGTATCCCAACGGAAGGGCGTCGGTCAGTTCTTCGCCCGGCCCCTTGTCCACGGCGTGTTTCAACCGTTCGGGGATACATTCGCTGCATTTGAATTGATGATATGGCATAATTTTTTAATTACGAATTACGAGTTTATAGATTGTCAGTTATAATGCGTTGTCGCCGGTTTCATTTGTCCGTATCCGCAAAGCATCGTCCGTGGGACAGACAAATATTTTACCGTCGCCGATATAGCCTGTCCAGTTTACTTGAATGATGCTTTCGACAATTTTGTCCACGTCGCCGTCTTTTGCAACAATAACCAACATTCGTTTGGGAATATACTTCATTCCCAGAACCCGAGCCTTGGCCAGCAGTTGAGGGTGAACTTCTATACCGCTCAGCATGGTATTCAGCCCGCGCTGGTTTCCCCTGCCAAGGACGGGAATGGCCGTAACGGAAGGAATTTCCAGCTTGTCAAGCACTTTTTTCGTTGCCGCCATTTTGCTGGGGCGGATAAACGCAATGATTTCTTTCATCTCTTCTGCGGGTTTTAAAGTTCATTCGACCCTGTGCGCACCGTAAATACTTTCTCAACAGGGGAGGTAAATATTTTACCGTCGCCCTCGTTTCCCGTATAAGCCTTGTATTGTATGATTTTCACCACTTCTTCCGCCGCATCGTTTTCTACAACAATAATAATCAGCGTTTTGGGAAGTTCGTCATAATGAAGATTTCCCACAGTGAGTCCTTTTTGTTTTCCCCGTCCGAAAACCGACATTTTCGTCATGGAATAGAAGCCCGCTTCAGCCAGTCCTTCGCTGACCGTGTCCGCCATTTCGGGGCGGATGATTGCCCGTATCATTTTCATTTTTTGTTCCTCCTTTTATTATAATTAATCTGAAATACCGTATTTCACTACCATCGCTTCCAATTGATCCATGGAAAGCGGCTTGGGAATGACAAACATTTGGTTTTCGATGATTTTCCGTGCCAGTTCGCTGTATTCTTTCGCCTGATTCGATTCCGCATCGTATTCGATGACTGTTTTTTTGTTGAACTCGGCCTTTTGTACGATGTTGTCGCGGGGAACAAAATGAATCATCTGCGTTCCGATAGCCGCCGCAAATTCTTCGATAAATTCCCATTCCCTGTCCACTTTCCGGCTGTTGCAGACAAGCCCGCCCAGGCGGACGCCGCTTTGACGGGCGTATTTGACAAGCCCTTTGCAGATGTTGTTGGCGGCATAGACAGCCATCATTTCGCCGGAACAGATGATGTAAACCTCCTGCGCTTTCCCGTCGCGTATCGGCATGGCAAACCCTCCGCATACAACGTCGCCCAGCACATCATAGAACACATAATTCAAATCATCGGTATAAGCGCCGTGCGTTTCCATCAGGTCTATCGCCGTGATTACGCCGCGGCCGGCGCACCCTACGCCCGGCTCCGGCCCCCCGGATTCGCAGCACCGGATGTTGCCGAACCCCTTGCTGATAACCTTGTCGGCAGTAACCATTTCGGCGCCCTCGTCGCGCAGGGTATCCATGATTGTTTTTTGATTCATCCCGCCCAGAATCATACGGGTCGAATCGGCTTTGGGGTCGCAACCGTGTATGAACACCTGTTGACCGTGAAAATGAGCCATCGCCGCAGCTGTGTTTTGTTGTGTGGTGGACTTGCCGATGCCACCTTTTCCGTAAAATGCAATTTTCTTCATGACTTTCAATATTTAGAATTATTATTCGTAAAAATTAAAATCAAAACGTATGCCAAAGCCAAAAAAAGAAAATACACGGAACATATAAAACAATGAATTTCAGGAAAATAAAAATAAATATTCCCTGTAAAAATCGCTTATAACGAATAGCGTCCGGATTACCGAAATGTAGAATAGAATTGCATTTTTCACCAAAATGTAAGAAGCGGGGGCCGTCATTGGCTCCGCCGAGCCTTGTTTCCCGCGAAAGCGGCAATCCCCTGAAAAACAGGTACTGATTTGCAGGGAATTGCGGGTCTTCGCTTCGCTATGCCCGCAATGACGCAACGAGGCCGAATAATCCCCTAAATTATCAATTATCAATTATCAATTGTCCGTTATCAATTTGAAATGCCATCCGTTTTAAGGTGTGTTAATTTGTAAATTGAAATGCGTAAAACATAAATTTTATATTAATGAAAAGATTAACATTCAAAACGGCAGTATGTGCGCTTTCGCTGACCGTATTGGCAGGTTGCGGCAAGAAGAACGCAACGGGGGAAAGCGCAAGTCAGGCAAATGAAAGTATTGTGAAAGTGGGTATTTTACACTCGCTCAGCGGAACAATGGCCATTTCGGAAGTGTCGCTTCGCGATGTGTTGCT
>JAITCT010000337.1 GCA_031282925.1 Dysgonamonadaceae bacterium
CCGCCCATTGCATCCGTGATGTAAGCATTCGTCAACCTTGCAATCGCCTTTCTGTGAGCCGTATTTGCATAATCGCAAATAACTAATTGTATGTTCATATCGTTTTTTGTAACTAAGGCGTAAAAGTACAAACAATTATCCGGAAAATGACTACCTTTGCAGGTAAAATCGCAATTTTTTATGGATATTTCTATTGTCATACCTTTATTTAACGAAGAAGAATCTCTTCCCGAATTATATGCGTGGATTGAGAAAGTGATGCGGAAAAACAGCTTCGGTTACGAAGTCATTTTTGTGGACGACGGCAGCAAGGACAATTCATGGCAAGTCATCGCCGGACTTAAGCAAAACCATCCGGAAGAAGTGAAAGCGATTCGTTTCGGAAGAAATTACGGAAAATCCCCGGCTTTGCAATACGGCTTTCAGAAAGCAACCGGCGATGTCATTATTACAATGGACGCCGATTTACAGGACAGTCCCGACGAGATTCCCGAACTTTACCGCATGATTGCCTCCGGAAATTATCAATTGGTATCGGGTTGGAAGAAAAAAAGGCACGACCCGTTAAATAAAACAATACCAACCAAACTTTTTAATGCAACCGCACGGCTTTTTTCCGGCATCAAACTGCATGATTTCAATTGTGGGTTAAAAGCGTATAAAAAGCAGGTAGTTAAAGACATAGAAGTTTACAACGACATGCACCGGTGGATTCCCTATCTGGCAAAAAATGCAGGATATACCAAAATCGGTGAAAAAACGGTAGTCCATCAAGCCCGGAAATACGGCCGCACCAAATTCGGCCTCGACCGTTTCTTCAATGGTTATTTGGATTTGTTTACACTTTGGTTTCTGTCGAAATTCGGCAGAAAACCCATGCATTTCTTCGGATTAATCGGAAGTTTAATGTTTTTTATCGGGTTCATTTCCATCCTGATTGTCGGATGTATCAAATTATACAGCCTGAACCACGGTACGCCGGCGCCTTTATTAACCAATACGCCCTATTTTTACATTTCGTTAACATCCATGATCATAGGAACACAACTATTCCTTGCCGGCTTTATCGGCGAATTGATTACGCGCAATTCACCCGATAGAAACCGCTATATTGTTTCCGAAGAAATTTAACATCAGCGTGTTTGGAAAGTAAACGCTACCCCTAAATAAATGAAGTGATACCTTGCTTCGGGATATTCCGCCTTGGCGTTGGTATATCGCCATCCCCCGTTAATCAATAAATTATCCGTAAGGCTGATCTTTCCATGTATGCCGATATTAAAACCGAACGCATTGATATTTTTATTCTCATTTGTTTTGCTTTTAACGGAAAGATATTGCCCCCCCAGCGCAGGCCCGAATCCCCAGGCGCGTGTGGACAAAAGATATAGCCGAGCGTCCAAATTCCCCGAATAAACGGATAATTTACTGATTCTGTCGGCGCTCACAGCCAACTTGTCTTTGTAGGAAACATTCGGATTCATAACCCCCGTAAAAGCAATTTCCAAAGAACCGGTCAAGTTATAAGCGGCGTCGAAGCCGTATAACGGATTGTCGTAACCTGTTGACCAACCGCTTTTCAACCCCACGGTCATATCCCCCGCTTGGGGAAAAGCGCGAACGGACAAACCGGCAAATAATAAAATAAACGGAACTATTTTTTTCATCTGTACATAAATTTTAAAGGTCGGATGGAATCCGCAACATGTTCATGCGCTTCAGCGCAACTTTTACATGCGGATTTCACCGTTCGATTCTCTTTTGTCGGGTGCAAAAATAAGGAATATTTTGAAAACGGCAAAACCTCACCGCTCACCTGTTGTTGTGGCTGTCTCAAAAGCCGGAAGGCTTCCTTTTCATAAGGCAAAAATTCATTTTTATAAGGCAGAAAATTGGTTTTTGCCAGCAGAAATTCGTTGATTTAGAGAAATATTACGAATTGAATATTATTAATTCTTTTGTTGCAACAAGAGGAGGCTGTGTCATTCCCGCGAAAGCTGGAATCCCCTAAAAACAGGCATTGATTTTCATGGGATTGCGGGTCTTCGTTACACCCGCAATGACAGGGGCTTTTGAGCCAGACTGTTGTGAGGAGGAAAAAAGGAGGCGGACGACGTAGGGGCGCACCCGTGTGTGCGCCCTGATCATCGGAGGGGGATTACGAATTACGGGGAAAAGCCGCACTGCGTCATTGCAAAAGCGATAGCCTGAAGCAATCCGGAGAACAACCGGGGACTTTCGCGAATATACGCTACCCCGCCAAGCCCTCGCACCAATCAGGATTGAAATTCGGTTTGCGTAATAAATAATTGTTATCTTTGCCAATGCTTTACAGAACAACAAAAATAGAAAAATATTATGAAAGTCAAGTATAATAAAAATCTGGACATTCTTTATCTGTCGTTTAGCAACAAGAAGATATATGAGAGCGACGAGGGGAAAAAAGACATTACCCTGGATTATGCCGATGACGGAAAAATTGTTGGGATAGAACTGCTTAATGCTTCGCAATATATGAGTAATCCTGCAAAAGTGGAGTATGAATTCGCATAATATTCTTAAAAACAATAAAC
>JAITCT010000117.1 GCA_031282925.1 Dysgonamonadaceae bacterium
CATCTGCTTTTTCCCGAAATTTTCAAATTCGACGGTTGCCCTGGCATTTTCTTTCTCATCCGTCAGTTCCATGATGATTCCTTTTCCAAAACGTTCGTGAAGAACGGTGTTTCCGACGGATAAATTGCCGATGCTTTGACGTCCGGACGATACGGTTTTTTCTTCTTCGAGGAGGGATAATTTCCTGGGATTCAGGTATAAATTCGATTCGGGCGCAGCCATGAATATACGTTCGGGAGCGGAAGGTTTTAAAAACAAACGCTCGGAAGCGGTATCTCCGGAAAATCGAAGATAGCCGGCGTCAATATCTTTGAGGAAACGGCTGGGCGTACAACTCGCCGACCGGCCGTGAAAGAAACGTTTTTTTGCATACGATAGTGTTACGTTTTCTTTCGCACGGGTAATGGCTACGTAAAACAGGCGCCGTTCTTCTTCAATCGCCTGGAGCGAGTTTTTACTCCTTTCGGAAGGGAACAGGTTTTCTTCCAGCCCGACTACAAATACATTCTTAAATTCCAATCCTTTAGCGGCATGAACCGTCATCATGGTTATTCGGTCGGTTTGTTCGTCCCTGTCCGTATCCTGGTCTGTCAGGAGGGAAACTTCCGCCAAAAAGTCGCCAAGTTTATAATCCTGCCGTCCTTCTTCCAGTCGCGAAGTAACAAAAGAATACAGGCTGTTTACCAATTCGTCGATGTTTTGAACGCGGCTCAGCCCTTCCGGCGTTTTATCGTTGTAGAGATCAGCGGCCAAACCGGTTTCATGGATGATTTCACGCCCCAGTTCATGTGCATTTTGCGTTGAATTATCGTTGATAAACTGTTTGATCATGAGCCGGAAATTTTTCAACTTCCCGGCAATTCCCGCATTGATATTCAACTGATATTCCAAAGGATGGGAGATTACCGTCCAAAGGCTTACGCCATGCAGGCCGGCTGCGGAAATGATTTTACCCACCGTCGTATCGCCGATTCCGCGCGCCGGACAGTTGACAATTCGCTTGAATGCCTCTTCGTCATTCGGATTGACGACAACCCGCATGTAAGCGATTACATCTTTCACTTCTTTCCGCTGGTAAAACGACAGGCCGCCGTAAATCCGGTAAGGCATATTTTTTTTGCGCAAAGCCTCCTCGAAAATCCGGCTTTGGGCATTGATCCGGTATAAAACGGCAAAGTCCTGATAATCATATTGCCGATTCATCCGCATTTCGGCAATCAGGTTCGCTACATTGTGTCCTTCCTCATAATCGGAATAAGCGCTGATTACACGGATTTTTTCCCCCGTTTCATTTTCGGAAAAAACCGTTTTGAATATTTGTTCCTTGTTGTTTTTAATCAGTGAATTAGCGGCGTTTACAATGTTTTTCGTGGAGCGGTAATTCTGTTCCAGTTTAAAAAGTTTGCTTTCGGGATAGGTTTTCTGAAAGTTCAAAATATTTCCGATGTTTGCACCCCGGAACGAATAGATACTCTGAGCGTCATCGCCGACGACGCAAACGCGATGATGTTCGGCGGCCAACAGTCTGACAATTGCATGTTGAACCGAATTGGTATCCTGGTATTCATCGACCAGGATAAAGTGGAATAGATTTCCGTAACGGTTTAATACATCGGGATTTTTATCAAAAAGCAAATAAGTATATAACAACAAATCATCGAAATCGAGAATGCCGGAAGCGCGGCAGCGACTCCAGTAAGCGGCGTAAATTTCACAGATTCGATCCCGATTGTAATAGCGGTCGTCGGCAATCAATTCCATGTCTTTGGCATAAATATCAGGCGTGATTAAGGAGTTCTTCACCCTGGAAATCCGCGCCTGCACGACAGAAGGTTTATAAACCTTGTCGTCCAGTGCTTTTTCTTTGATTATCGCCTTGATAAGGTTTTGCGAATCCTGAGCGTCGTAAATGGTGAAGTCGGAACGGTAACCGAATTTGTCGGCTTCCCTCCTCAGTATTCTTGCAAAAACAGAGTGAAAAGTTCCCATCCACAAGCGGCGGGCGGCGGCATCATCAACAATCGCCGCAATGCGGGATTTCATTTCTTTAGCGGCTTTGTTGGTGAAGGTCAGTGCAAGAATATTGTACGGCGGTATGCCCTGTTTCAACAAATAAGCGATTTTACAGGTCAGTACGCGGGTTTTTCCCGAACCGGCGCCGGCAATGACCAAACTCGGGCCTTCGTTATAGAGGACGGCGTCGCGTTGACTGCCATTTAATTGCTGAAGGAATGTGTCCATAATTTTGTTAGTTAGTTAACGAGTAAACGAGTTGACAAGTTAACGAATAGCGGTGAATCTTGTTTACTTGTCAACTCGTTTACTTTTCTCATCTTGAATAATAAAAGTAACTGTTTTCCGTCTTGACAATACCGTAGTTGACCCTGGTAACGATTTGACGCCGGATCTTTTCGATAGCACGGCGGGTTTCGGAGAAGCTCAACTCCGGTATGAATAAAATTCCGTTCACCGTTCACAATACTATTTATTTATGATTTTTGCAAAGGTAATAATTAATTCACAGGGCAACCCACCAAAATACACGGCAGCAGGAAGTATAACTGTAATGAGTTATGCATCAGTTGTTTTACGATTGACAGGCTCTTTATGTTGCATAGACTTCAAGATATCGTCAAAAAAATGCGTATATTGCAACGGTTTTTATAACCATGGTCAATCTGTTTGTTTGTGCGTGAAATACACATTATTAACGGA
>JAITCT010000120.1 GCA_031282925.1 Dysgonamonadaceae bacterium
TTTGGGGACTTCACAATTTGTCGGAGAACAAAAACATGGAAGTTTTCAAGCAGGCCGGTTGGATTGTTCTTCTTCATTTACCGGTAATAACCGGTAACATCCGGTTTGTTTTTTATGGATTTCACAAAATACAGGATATGAAGCGCAGGTAACCGCTTTCTTTTCCGGTTAAAAGGAAAGGCGGCAAAAATGCAATGCTGCGATTTTTGCCGCCTTTTAACTCCGTTTGGTGCGGGGATGCACCCCGCACCAAACAAGCCTGTCATTCTCTCGAAAGCGGGAATCCTTAAAAAACAGGCATGGGTTTTCGGGAGATTGCGGGCGAAGTAAATCCTCCTAATTATAATTTCATTTCCTCCATCACAGGCACGACATGATCGGATAAACAAAGCCCACAACAGATAAAAAGATAATCACCGCCCCCACAATTTTGTTCAGCAGCCACAATCCCCGCAAATTAATGATTTTTCTCAATTTCCCGACAAGGAAGGTAATCAAAAACCACCAGGACAGGGCGCCGGTTAAAATGCACAGTAATCCCAACAACATGGAGACCATTTTTTCTTCGGGCGAAATGAAATTAAACCGGGAAAACAGGACGATGTAAACCAGCAGAATAAAAGGGTTGGATAAGGTGAGGAAAAAAGCGGAAATGACATCCTGGGAAAAGGAATTGATGTTTTCTTTAGGCATGTGCAACTGTTTGAAAGGATTGGAACGGAAAATATAGACGCCGAAAAACAGGAGGAAAATGCTCCCCACAATTTGCAAAACGGTTTGGTTTCCTTCGATGAAATCTACCACAAATCCCATTCCGAGACAAACAAATACGGCATAAATCAAGTCGGAAAAAGCAGCTCCTACGCCTGTGAAAAAACCGTGCCACTGTCCTTTATTCAGCGTTCTTTGGACGCACAGTAACCCGATTGGTCCCATTGGAGCCGAAACCAGAATACCAATCAGAAAGCCTTTATAGATGATGTCAATTATACTTAACATAGAAGGTGAACGGTGAACGGTGAACGTGAAGGTCGCCTGATTTTTTCCCCTTTCCCCGTTCACCCTTCACTTTACAAAATGTTATTTGTTGCGCGAACGGCGTTTGCGCTTTTTTCAAACAGGGCTTTTTCTTCGGCATTCAGTTTGAAATCAACGATTTTTTCAACGCCGTTGCGACCGATAATGGCCGGAACGCCGATACAGATGTCTTTTTGTCCGTATTCGCCGTCAAGGTAAACGCAACTCGGAATCAACCGTTTGTAGTCGTGCAGGATGGCCGCCGCCACGTAAGCTCCGCAAGCGCCCGGCGCATACCAGGCCGAAGTTCCCAACAAACCGGTCAGGGTGGCTCCCCCGACCATCGTGTCGGCAACAACTTTATCCAGAGCGGCTGCATCCAGTAATTCGGATACGGGAATTCCATTGTACGTGGCGAAACGTTTCAACGGAATCATGGTTGTATCGCCGTGTCCGCCGATTACGATTCCTTCCACCTGCGCCGGATTGGCGTGCAAGGCCTGACTTAGATAGTATTTGAAACGCGAACTGTCAAGTGCGCCGCCCATTCCGACAACGCGGTTTTTGGGCAAGCCCGAAGCTTTCAGCGTCAAATAGGTCATCGTATCCATCGGGTTGGATATAATGACAAAAACCGCATCCGGGGAGTATCGGAGGCAGTTTTCTATCACACTTTTTACGATATTTGCATTCGTGCCGATCAGTTCTTCGCGCGTCATTCCCGGTTTACGGGGAATGCCCGAAGTAACAACTATTACATCGGAACCGTCCGTTGCGGAATAATCACCGGTAACGCCGACTACGTTTGTTTCAAATCCCAGTGTCTGTGCGCTTTGCATCACGTCAATCGCTTTTCCTTCCGATATGCCTGCTTTCACGTCAAGCATTACTACCGTACCTGCTACTTTGTTGAGTGCAAGTACATTTACACATGTGGCGCCTACATTGCCGGCGCCGATAACCGTTACTTTTGCCATACAATTTATTTTAATTTAAGAATTTATATATACCGCCCCACCCTCTGAAGGGAGAGCTTTGGGTTATGCCCCGATGTATGATTTATTTATAAACAATTCCCGAGCGTTTTAAAATTTCACCTTCATCTCCTTTATAAGCGCCTGTTCCGCGCATGATAATTGACATTGTTTTTGAATTTTTATGTCGGCAAAGGTAATAATTATTATAGCAAACAAAAAATGCCGGTTTTTTTGCTGTTGTTTTGACGGGCGGTAAACAGGGTTCAAACGAATGGATACTGTTTCTGTTTCCAAAACTTTGGCGAAGCGTCGTGCATCTTGGACATACAAAATTTGGAGTATTTTTAATCGGTCGTGCCATGATTGAATTGTTTGACTTACCGCTTAAATTGCAGCACAAAGTTATAACAAATATCCGAATTGGCAATTTTTTACATGGAAAAACCGAATAATAACTTACGATCTGTCGGTTCATCAATTTTAATCGGAGGATTATCCTAAACACTGGGTTTTGCAGGCAAGCGATGAACGGGATAAAAACGGTTAGTTCTTTTTTTGAGGCGCTGTTTTTTCATTGTTATTAATCCCGTTAGGGATTAAAGCCCGGTAGAAATGTTTGATACCTCTCTTCGTACAAAAAAACCGTAATGGAAATTTATTTAAACACGAAGACACGAAGAACAGGATACCGTTCATACATGGTTTGCGTATCTTCGTGTCTTTGCGCCTTCGTGCCTTTGTGTTTACAAAAAAAGAATTAACCGCATATCCGCTTTTTGTAATTCTCAAAATTTTAGAGTAATTTTGCATTTTTTATTTTTAAAATATATTACAAATGAAAAGGTATTTATTTATTTTAAGTTTAGTGCTAATGAGTTATTCTGCGTGTAAACAAAATGTAAAGTCAAATTTATTTGACAGTTCCAATCCGTTCGCCTCGGAGTTCGGCGATCCCCGCGGCCTTCCGCCTTTTGACCTGATCAAGGCGGAACACTACCGTCCGGCATTTTTAGCCGGTATTGAACAGCATACTGCTGAAGTTGAAGCTATTGCAAATCGTTCCGATGCGCCGACTTTTGAAAATACGGTGGTTGCTCTGGATGAAAGCGGCCGGTTGCTGAGCCGGGTGGCTTCCGTGTTTTTTGCCATGACAAGCGCCCATACGGATACGGTTTTGCAGGCGATTGAAACGGAAATGTCGCCGGTATTGACGGAGCATAATGATAACATTTATCTGAACGAAAAGTTGTTTGCCCGCATTAAGGCCGTTTACGATGATCCTGCTTCTCAAAGCCTGACTGCGGAACAGAAACGGTTGCTGGAAAAGTATTACAAGGATTTTGTCCGGTCGGGGATTGCTTTGGAAGCGTCCGGAAAAGAACGGCTCCGGGAAATCAACAAGGAACTGGGATTGCTCAATGTCGCTTTCGGTGAAAATTTGCTGGCTGAGACCAATGATTTCCAGTTGGTTATTGATAAGAAAGAAGATTTGTCGGGACTGCCGCAAAGCGTGATTGACGTCGCAGGCGAAACGGCTAAAGCAAAGGGTTTGGACGGGAAATGGGTATTTACTTTGAGCAAACCGAGCTGGGAGCCTTTCCTGAAATATGCCGATAACCGCGAACTGCGTGAAAAGCTCTACAAGGCGATGTACAATCGCTGCAACAACGGCAACAGCCATGATAATAAGGAGATTGTTCAAAAAACGGTCAACCTGCGGCTTGAACGCGCGAATTTGCTGGGTTATAAAACGCACGCCGATTATCAATTGGAAGAAACGATGGCTAAAACGCCCGAAAATGCACTCCGTTTGTTGTTCGATATTTGGAAACATGCTTTGCCGCAAGCCGAAAAAGAACGCGACGAATTGCAGAAACTGATTGACGGCGAAGGCGGCAAATTCAAACTGCAGTCGTGGGACTGGCAGTATTATGCCGAAAAGTTGCGGCAGGCGAAATATGCTTTGAATGAGGAGGAATTGCGTCCTTATTTTGTTCTGGAAAATGTCAGGAACGGCGCTTTTGAAGCGGCGAATAAATTATATGGCATTTCGTTCAAAGAAATAGATAATGTTCCGGTGTATCAAAAAGATGTGAAAGTGTTTGAGGCGAGCGATTCGGACGGTTCATACATCGGGGTTATCTATTTGGATTATTTCCCGCGTCCCGAAAAGAGAAACGGCGCATGGATGGGGAATTTTACGGAACAGGCGGTTTATCAGGGAAAGTTTGTGCATCCGGTGGTTTATAATGTGGGTAATTTTGCACTGCCGACAAGCGATGCACCTTCTTTGCTGAATCTTGACCAGGTGGAAACTTTATTTCACGAATTCGGCCATGCCTTGCACGGTTTGCTTTCTAAATGTAATTACGCAGGTATTTCGGGAACAAATGTTTACAGGGACTTTGTCGAATTGCCGTCACAGATTAACGAGCACTGGGCACTTCATCCCGAAGTTTTGAAAATGTATGCCAGGCATTATCAAACGGGGGCTGTGATTCCCGATTTGTTGATAGAAAAGATTAAAAAGACAGCGACTTTCAACCAGGGTTTTATGACTGCAGAGCTGGTCGCCGCCGCTATTTTGGATTTGAAATGGCATACTGTTGAATCGCCGCTCACTGCGGATGTGATGGCGTTTGAAAACAAGGTTTTAAACGAAATCGGATTAATTCCGGAAATCATAGTGAGATACAAGAGTCCTTATTTCTCCCATATTTTTGACGGCGGTTATTCGGCGGGATATTACAGTTATTTATGGTCGGAAGTTTTGGACGCCGACGCTTTTCAGGCCTTTGAAGAAAAAGGTATTTTCGATGCGAAAACGGCTAAATCATTCAGGGAAAACATCCTTTCCAAAGGTGCAAGCGACGAGCCGATGACGCTTTACCGCCGTTTCAGAGGCGCTGATCCTAATCCGGATTACTTGCTGAAAAACAGGGGGTTTATTCGTTGATGAGTTAACGAGTTGGGTGAATTCTTTTTTTGAGGTGCTGTTTTTTCAGGCATGTACGTTGATGAACATGTAACCGTCATCTTGTAGAGATGCAACATTATTTCCACAAGCACAATACCATAGTCCGCACAACTAACGTCATGCGGGGTGCTGTACGGGGAATTACTCTTTCTACCGAGCTTTAATCCCTGATGGGATTAATTGCAATGAAAAAACAGCCCACCGTTGGTGCGAGGCTGTGCCTCGCGCCTTTTATCCCGACTGGTTCAACCTTTAAAAATAGACGACGCGTGGCGCAGCCTCGCACCAACCGGGAGAACGGCATCTCGTTGAGATGCAACATGATTTCCGCAAGCACAATAACCTCTGTCCGCACAACACTGACGTCATGCAGGGTGCTGCACGGAATCTCAATCATTTCTACCGAGCTTTAATCCCTGACGGGATTGATAGCAATGAAAAAACAGCACCTCAAAAAAACAATTACCCCCCCCACGGTTGGTGCAAGGCTGTGCCTCGCGCCGTTTATCCTGACAGGTTGAACCTGTCGGGATAGTTGCGACAAGGTAGAACCTTGTCGCAACAAAAGGATTCCCGCCTGCGCGGGAATGACGGGATTCACAACCGCACTGCGACAATTTGAAATGCTCCCGGTGTAAGGGGTGTATTTCAAAAGGGCGGCTTCCCTACTTTATTGTAATAATGCATTAAAAATAACTACATGAATGTAGAGTTTTGCCGGGAAAATATTCCGGCCTGTGTGATATATCCGCATGAGAATAAGA
>JAITCT010000147.1 GCA_031282925.1 Dysgonamonadaceae bacterium
TGTACGTACTCGTTTTCTGCCCGCTTTCGGACGTTACCGTAATCGTAACGAACTTGCCCGCCTCAATCGGATATACGGAACAATCGCCAACAAACGTGCCTATTGACGTAATAGCAGTATCGCTTCCCTGCACAACCTCAATATCGCTAAACACATCCTTTTTCCTCAAAACAAGAGCGAGCTTCTGATCCGCATTGACGGAATCCGTTTCCACATGATCACCGGGATCAACAACGCCGGTTAAACTGTTAATGCTCTTGAAAAAAATGGAATCTTCCGTATTTCCAGAATCATAAAGGTTTCCGTCTTTAATTTGTGTTTCCCATTCTTCTTTGTTAACCGTTTCTTCACTAACTCCACTACTTGGAGCCTTCGCAACCACAAACAGCTTGACAAGATCGGCAATATTGTTTGCTGCAACCCGGTCAATGGTAAGATTATACTCAAATTTTCCCATACCGGGAACCTCAAAACTGAGCTTACCCTCAATCTTGTCCTTCATTGTTTCAAAGGTGATTAGATAAACAGTATCATAATGACCCTTATACGTACCACTTGTGAGTGCGCCATCACCACCACTTTCGTTGGGTATTCCCTTGACAAGGGATTCGCCTTCCCGAACCTCTACAGGTATTGAATCCGCCTTGCCTCCATCAGGTAACAAATTTTCCTTCTCCCACTTGATACCGAGATAAACACTGTCTGCTCTGACAGGAACATAAGCATGATAATTCGTTACCGTATCCACAAAATTGGAAGGATCCACTGTAAGAGGGCTTTCCTTCCCGTCTTTAATCAAGTACAGGCCAAATTCCTTTGGCACAAATACTCCTTCATTTTCGGCATGTACCGCCTCCACCCCGGCGAACAGCCCCACAAGAGCCGCCGCCCATACAATCAATAAAAAGTTTCTGTTTCTTTTCATTTTCTAAAAATTTTAAATTATTAAACCGTTTAATTAATACATTATGAATTGACAATCCGGCCTGTATGCGTGTAAAACCTGCGTCCGGGAAAGGAATAATACAAAGGGCGCTTGCTGGTTATACAACATGATAGCCTTTTCGTCAAATCGCCGCAAAGGTAAAACAAAATTCCGGAACAACAACCGTGAAAAAAGGGTTAATGTACAAAACCCCCTGTTTGGGAGTACAAAACTGCCGATTTGGAGGACAAAACCTGAATCAATTACGAATTACGAGTTACGAATTACGGGAATTATTTGGCCGCACTGCGTCATTGCAAGCCATAAGGCGAAGCAATCCAGGAATGTACTGCGGTTGTTCTCCGGATTGCTTCAGGCTAACGCCTTCGCAATGACGCAGTGCGGCCAAATAATCCCCTAACTGTCAATTGTCCATTATCAATTGTCAATTCTCCTGATTGCTTCACCGCTTCGCGGTTCGCAATGACGCAGTGAGGCCAAATAATCCCTAACTGTCAATTGTCAATTATCAATTGTCAATTCTCCGGATTGTTTTGCCTTGCGGTTCGCAATGACGGCTGTTTGTGTCGTTTGCTCAAAATCCTTCCATCACTTCCATGTTGGTGTTAATAATATACCGGATGGAATCTTCCCGTAAAGAGTCCGAAACAATACTTCTGGCCATGATTTGTCCGGGGAATGTGATGTCGGCCATATCAAGCATGGAATAAAAAATGTAATCCGTACTCAACCGTTTATCTTTGTTCCGGAGAAGGTTCTCTGCTTTGAAAGGATACCGGCTGTTGTATTTATCCGAAGTCCACACGAAAAACGGGACATGAAAATCGTAGGGGGTATATTCGCTTCCCCCGTGGAAAACGATGTTTTCTTCGGTGTCGAACAGGTTTTCCCCGTGGTCGGCTACATATACAAGGGCGCTTACCGCCTGCAAACGCTCTATTTTCCGTATCGTTCCTGCCAAAAAGAAATCGGTGTACAGGATGGAGTTATCGTAAGTGTTGATAAACAGTTCTTTGTTTTTAGCCGAAATCAGCGCATAATCAAAGGCTCCTTTCAAGCTGGGCTTAAAGACTTCAAAGGAAGCCGGATATCTGTAATTATACCGGAAATGGCTGCCCAAAGTATGGATAACAATAAGCATCTTCCGGTCGTTTCCGGCTAAAACATCGTCCAGGTAAGGCCACAACTGTTCGTCAAAATTAGCCGTGTCCGAAAAATCGGTAACGCGGAAATATTCCCTGTCGGCGTCGCCTGCTATGCGGCGGATAAATTTATTGTTAGCACTTTGATCGGCAATCCAGCAGGTTTTGAAACCGGCTTCCCCGAATGCATCGACAAATGATTTTTCGACGTATGAACGTTCATAATCCCCGGCCGAAGCGCGTGTTAAAATTACCGGCAAACTCGAAGTCGTTATATTGGCTTCGGAATAAAAATCGGTGTAGGAAACCAGGCTTTTGGTTTTTGCCAGCAGCGGCGAGGTGTTCCGCCCGTATCCGTTTATCGAATAACTGCTGTAGCGTCCGGTTTCGCCGATCACAAATACATAAACTTCTTTTTCGTCAATCGGGTCTTTTTTGAATGCGTTGAATTTGAAGTCCTTCATTTTTTCCCTGCCTTCTTTGATTTCTTTCTTGGCGGCAAATACCTGGCAGGTGCGGAATATCAGGTCGTAGGGGTACACGTTCCTGATATAGCCTGTCGCATAAGCGATGATGAGCATTCCCGCAAAGAGGATAGCGCCCGTCCGTTTTGTCCGTTGCGATTTGAAAAGGCAGGCGTTTTTTATCCTTACCAGTGTAATTAAAAAATAAAAAGCCCAAAAAAGCAGCAAAATGACGATTGGAAATTTGATGGCGGACAACAATTCAAACGATTCTTCCTGGTTCGTATCAATGATTGACAGCAGGAAAGCTGCCGTGGCCGGCATCCGGTTCAAATAAATGTGAGCTGCTTCGAGGGGGGCTAATAATACAAAGATGCCCTGGATAATAAAAAAAACTCTTTTTCTCAGGAACAGACCGGGCAGCAGGTATAAGAGGCATGAAAAGGCAAATATCAACAGGGCGGACGGCAAAGCCTCATTCCCGTAGAAAAGCAAAAAAATGTTCGGCAACAGCACAATAACAGATAAAACAATCATCCATCCGTATTCTTTTTTTGTCCCGTTTCTCTTTTTATCGTTCATTTTTAACAAAGATTTATCGGCGCCAAATTTACATGAAATAATTGATAATATATGCAGACCGGTAAAAATTTGCGCATTTGACCGTCATTTTATGTTATAAATAATCGTTACCTTTGCGGCAAAATACGGATTCGTAACGGGTGCATTTCAAATGATTGCAGTGCGGTTGTGAAGGTTTTACAAACAGGGGAAATTGACAATTACCGCAGTCGTCATTGCGAAGGCGTTAGCCTGAAGCAATCCGGAAATGTAGTGCGGCTGTTCTCTGGATTGCTTCGCTGCGTCGCAGCTCGCAATGACGCAGTGGAGTGTTGACGCTTGCGTCGAAAACAAAACCTTGCATGGGATTCCTGCTTGCGCGGGAATGACGGGTATCACAACGTTAGGGTTCCCCTGCTTGCGCGGGAACGAAGGGGCGCGGGAATTTGAAATACACCTTTCGTAATTCGTAATTTATCAAATACTTATGCTGTATCCATTCAAATTCGAACCGATTTTAAAAGAAATTATCTGGGGGGGCGATGAGATATGCCGTTTCAAGAACTTGCATCCCGAGCGCCGCGGTATCGGTGAAAGCTGGGAAATCTCCCACGTGAAAGGCAATGTTTCGGTAGTCGCCAACGGCGAACTCAAAGGTAAATCCTTAGAAGAACTGATTGAAACTTACGGGAAAAGACTGATGGGAAAAACGGCAAGCGCCACGTTTCCCCTGCTCGTTAAATTCATTGACGCCCGCGATGCGCTTTCCGTCCAGGTGCATCCCAACGACGAATTGGCGCAAAAACGGCATCATTCGCCCGGAAAAACCGAAATGTGGTATGTGATCAAAGCGGCGCCGGGCGCTTACCTGTATTCGGGTTTTTCGCAGGCCATTACGCCCGGACAGTATTTGAAAAGTTTGGAAGACAATACGTTTATCAATTATCTGCAAAGGCATGAGGTGAAACCGGGGGATGTTTTTTTCCTGCCTGCCGGACGCGTGCACGCCATCGGCGCCGGTTGTTTTATTGCCGAAATTCAGCAAACTTCGGATATTACTTACCGGATTTATGATTACAACCGCAAAGACGCTCAGGGTCATCCGAGGGAATTGCATACGGAATCGGCCAAAGATGCGATTGACTATAGGGTTTATCCCGACTGCAACCGGTCTTATGCGCCGGAACCCAACGGAATCAGGACGCTGGTTTCCTGTCCTTATTTTACGGCCTGCCTGATTGAATCCGACAGGGATGCAACCGTGCTGGTTACCGGTTCAAACGATTCGTTCTCCATTTACATCTGCATGGAAGGCCAAGCCTGCCTGACGGACAGCGGCGGCGGGCGGACGGAAATCCGGCAAGGAGAAACGGTGTTGTTTCCAGCTGAAAATCCGGCAAAGGAAATCCGGACGGAAGGAAAAAGCAGGATATTGAAAACGAATGTCTAAACTTCTTTCAAACTCAACTGTACCCGTTTCCGTTCCAAATCAATGCCAAGGACTTTTACCCGGACATGCTGGTGCAGCGACACCACTTCGCCGGGATCGGAAATGTAGCGGTTTGCCATGTTGGAAACATGCACGAGGCCTTTTTCTTTGATTCCTATATCTACAAAACAGCCGAAATTGGTGATGTTACCGATTATCCCCGGAAGTGTCTGGCCTTCTTTCAAATCTTCAATGGTTCTTACATTCGGGTCAAATTCAAACGCTTTGATGCTTTGCCGCGGGTCGCGTCCGGGCTTATCCAGTTCCTCCATAATATCCAGCAGGGTGGGCATACCGGTTTTCGCCGTAATGTATTTCTCCAGTTTTATTTTGCCTCTCAGGTTTTTATCCCGAATCAAATCCGTAACTTTGCAATTCAAGTCTTTAGCCATTGTTTCTACAACCGGATAACTTTCGGGATGAACGGCCGAATTATCCAGCGGATTCTCCGCACCGGCAATCCGCAAAAATCCTGCCGCCTGTTCAAACGCTTTTTCTCCCAGACGGGGGATTTTCAGAAGTTCCCTGCGCGATTTGAAAGCGCCGTTTTTTGCCCGGTAATCTACAATATTTTGAGCCAGAGCCGGTCCCAAACCCGAAACATAAGTCAGCAAATGTTTGCTTGCCGTATTCAGATTCACGCCTACTTTGTTCACGCAGCTTTCAACCGTTTGGTCTAAAGAATTTTTCAGTTCCGCCTGATTTACATCGTGCTGGTATTGCCCCACGCCGATGGATTTCGGATCGATTTTCACCAGTTCGGCCAAAGGATCCATCAAGCGCCTGCCGATGCTGACCGCTCCGCGAACCGTTACATCGTAATCGGGAAATTCGTCCCGCGCAATTTTGGAAGCCGAATAAATTGACGCTCCGTCTTCGCTGACCGGAAAAACCTGTATGTCCCTGCCGAAAGGAATATTGGAGACGATTTCTTCCGTTTCCCTGCCGGCTGTTCCGTTTCCGACAGCAATCGCATCAATGACATAGGCATTTACCAGGGCAATGAGCTTGGCTCTTGCCTGGGAACGCTCTTTCTGAGGGGGATGCGGATATATGGTTTCGCTGTGCAACAAATTTCCCTGCGCGTCCAGACAAACCAGTTTACAGCCGGTACGAAATCCGGGATCAATGCCTAACACCCGTTTTTGGCCTAAGGGCGGCGACAGAAGTAACTGTTTCAGGTTTTCGGCAAAAACCTTAATGGCCTGCGTATCGGCTTTCTCTTTTGACAAAGCGGCAAATTCCGTTTCGATAGACGGTTTCAACAAGCGCTTATACCCGTCTTTTACGGCGATTTCAACCTGTTCCGACGAGGCATTTTTCCCTTTCACAAACCGGCGGTTCAACGTTTCCAGGCTGTTTTCGTCACCGGGTGAAATGCTCACGCGAAGTATGCCTTCCGCTTCTCCGCGCCGCATGGCTAACAGTCTGTGCGACGAACATCTGGCAAGCGGTTCGCTGAAATCAAAATAGTCCCTGTATTTTGCGCCTTCTTCTTCTTTCCCTTTGATGAGTTTG
This sequence comes from Dysgonamonadaceae bacterium, assembly GCA_031282925.1. GTDB lineage: Bacteria > Bacteroidota > Bacteroidia > Bacteroidales > Azobacteroidaceae > Azobacteroides. The sequence continues at coordinate 6,121 of JAITCT010000147.1, forward strand.
GAGGAAATGACCGCTTCCCGGCGGAAAATATTCCGCATGGAATTTCGGGCGGATTCGTTTTCGTTGACCCATTCGGCGATGATGTCGCGTGCGCCCTGCAGTGCTTCACCGGCATCCTTTACTTCTTCGTTTACAAACGATTCTGCTTTCCCGTAAACATCGGATTCGTGCTGAGCCATCAGGATTTTAGCCAGGGATTCCAGACCTTTTTTCCGGGCGATTTCCGCTCTGGTCTGTTTTTTGGGTTTATAGGGCAGGTAAATATCTTCCAGCTCGGTTGCATCCCAGGTATTTTCGATGCGGGATTTCAGTTCGGGCGTCATTTTTCCCTGTTCCTCAATGGAGTTGAGAATCGTTTCCTTCCGCTTGTTCAATTCCAGGTATTTTTCATACAACTGTTTGATTTCGCCGATTTTTACCTCATCCAATCCGCCGGTTGCTTCTTTCCGGTAACGGCTGATGAAAGGAATGGTTGCGCCATCGTCCAGCAATTCGATGGTTCTCGTAACTTGTTTTTCGGAAATCGCGAGAGATTGGGAAATTAATTGATAAAAAATGTTTTGCAT
>JAITCT010000189.1 GCA_031282925.1 Dysgonamonadaceae bacterium
CCTTTTTTCTGTCAGGCATTTTGGAATGTGGAAGATAAATGATAATTTTGCGACGGATGTTATGTATGGCAATTATTATATCATGGCAAAAGGAAAGGAAAAAACAGATACAAAGAAAATAGCTGGTTTATCGGCTTTTATGAATATAAAAACCGATTTCGGATTTAAAAAAACATTCGGCGACAAAACCCTGCTGATAGCTTTTTTGAATGCAATTTTAAACAGGAAAATTGCAGATATAGAATATCTTCAGACGGAACAGTTGGGTTATATCAAAGAAAACCGCAAGGCAGTGTACGACGTTTACTGCACAGGCGTAACGGGCGAACGGTTTATCGTGGAGATGCAGGCTTCGCCGCAACCGTATTTTATGGAGAGAATACTGTTTTACATGGCTTATCCGGTGATTAGTCAGGCTCCGAAAGGTAAAGTAACCGGAAAGAACAGCAAAGGAGAGGAAGTAAAAATTCCATGGGATTACTCTATCAGCGGAGTATATATGATATGCATCCTTGACAGTATTATTTTCCCGGAAGAAAAGGCAAAAGATACTGTTACGGAACGGCTGCAAATCGTGCGGAAAGAGGCCAACGAAACGGCAACCGGCAAATGGGAAGTTATCACGATAGAATTGCCGAAGTTCGATAAAACGGAAGACGACCTGGAAACGGATGTTGACAAATGGCTTTATTCCATCAAGAACATGGAAAAACTGTCCGAATGTCCGAAAAACTTCAATGAAGGCATATTCAGGGAATTATATGAAAAATCAAAAATAAATAATTTAACGGAAAGAGAAATGAAAACATACGGTAAAAGCATTTGGGAATATGACGATGTGATTCTCGGCATGAGAAGAAGTCGGGATGAAGGCAGAGAAGAAGGGAGAAATGAAGGCATAAAAGAAGGCATAAGCAAGCTTGTCCGAAACTGTTATAAAAACGGCAAAAGTATCGTACAAATAGCCGAATTTACAGGTGTCCCAGAGAAAGAAATAAAAACCATTTTAGAAATCGTAAATTGATCCCCCGCCGATGCGAGGCTGCATTTCAAATTGTCGCAGCGCGGTTGTGAAGCCCGTCATCCTCAAACTCCCATAACAAAATGATAAAAATCGGTTTAATCCAGCAATCCAACACTGCCGACGTACAGGCAAATCTGGCCAAACTGACGGCCAATATCCGGGACTGCGCCGCAAAAGGCGCACAGTTAATTGTTTTGCAGGAATTGCACAATTCATTGTATTTCTGTCAGACGGAAAATACGAACCACTTTGATTCGGCGGAAAATATTCCCGGCCCTTCCACGCAACTGTTCGGAGCGCTTGCCGGAGAATTGGGCGTCGTCCTGGTCGTGTCGTTATTTGAAAAACGGGCAGCCGGACTTTACCACAACACAGCCGCAGTAATTGAAAAAGACGGTTCGATTGCCGGAAAATACCGCAAGATGCACATTCCCGACGATCCGTCCTATTACGAAAAATTTTACTTCGCTTCCGGCGATTTGGGTTTTCGACCGGTTCAAACTTCTCTGGGAAAACTGGGCATACTGGTTTGCTGGGATCAGTGGTATCCCGAAGCCGCCCGCCTGGTGTCCCTGGCCGGGGCTGACCTTTTAATATATCCCACCGCTATCGGCTGGGATGCGTCCGATACGGAAGCGGAAAAAGAAAGGCAAAAAAACGCATGGATAACCGTTCAGCGGGGACATGCCGTTGCCAACGGACTGCCGGTCATCGCCGTCAACAGAGTCGGGCATGAAAGCGACCCTTCGGGACAGACGCAGGGGATTCGTTTCTGGGGCAACAGCTTTGCCGCAGGACCGCAGGGGGAAATCCTGGGCGAAGCCTCTTCCGAAGCGGAAGAAAACCTGCTTGTAGAGATTGACCCGGAACGGTCGGAAACGGTACGTCGCTGGTGGCCTTTCCTGCGCGACAGGAGAATTGACGCTTACGGGGATTTGACCAGACGGTTCGTTGATTGATCATGGATTGACAGCCCGATTTCATTCCTGAACAGTTCCGTCAAAAAATCCGGGGAGAGAGTCGCTCCGGCTCTGGCCGAAGTCGAATACAGGAGAACAATTTCAATGTCTTTGCCGGCTAACCGCACAAAAGTCCGTAAAGGCCTTTTCCCCCTTGGAATGTGAAAAGCAATGCCCGAACAGGCAAGGTAGGATTTGAACCAGCCGATAGCGCTTGATTTTCCGCTACTGCTGGTAAAAATGATTTTCCGAAGCGAAGGATTCTCTTTCAGCAGGCCGGCAATATCCATATATTCTACGATTTCAAGGTTTTCGTCCGATGAATTTTCATCCCTCCGGCGAATGATTCTGCCCATGTCGGAAACGCCGGTTTTCAACCGCCTCAATATATTCTTCCTTTCTTCAACCGCCTCTTCACCGGAAAAATACTGTAACGGACTGTCGGCAATCCGCGACAAGATTCGCCAAAAATAATTATTCCTGTTAGGATAAAAGAAATCGTATGACCAGTTCCGCAACGTGGGAGGAAAAGTGCCGATAATAATACTTTTTGCTCCTTCGGGAACATAACTGCCCCAGGGATGAATCTCTTCGCGCATTGATTTTAATCGTTTTTGTGAAATACAAATATAGGTAAAAAATGAATACTCTTCGTTAGCGCTGTAAAAGTCAAATAATTCGTTACATGTTTAAGCGTTTGGCAGGCAGTATATTACCGATAGCGGAATGAGTCCGTGTTCATTATAACAGGCCAAAAAACCCGACAGTTCGTTTTTTAAGTCATCAATGTTCTCATATAGAGGGCCTCCTCAATAAAATTCTCCTTAAGGGTTTTCAGGAACCGCTCCGTTTTCCCGTCAGTTTGCGGGCGGTAAGAAGGCCCGGTGAACGGTGTTGGATGGCCATTTCCAACAACAGGCGCTCAAAGGGGTGCTCCCTCTTGTTTTTGGCCGCAGGGCCGCTGCCAAACTCCGCCACGCTGTCGGTAATCATGGCCTCAATGCCGTACTGCCGTTTGAGGATATTAAAGGCTTTCAGGATAGCAAACATCACGCTAATGGCCTTTTTGTCCTCGAGTACTTCCACCCGGGCCAGGCGACCGTAACCGTCAACCGGCCAGGCAGGTGATAAGTGCGCTCGGGATGGGCGATAGTGATGCACTTAGACAACTGATGACAGTCAATGTGAACTGATTCCCCAGTGCCAACGCATCTAATTCTTTAATAGCTTGATGAGATAATTATTGGCCCATACGGCTTTTAGCCTTTTTCCCCGGACGCCTGCTTTGGCTGTTCTCCCGTTTTTAAGCAGATTGACGGCAATGCGGTTGAGCAGTGTAAAGTTCTGTGCTGCATTACCGGCCCCTTTACGGCTG
>JAITCT010000082.1 GCA_031282925.1 Dysgonamonadaceae bacterium
GAAGCCGAACGTTATCTGCAAAATGCAAGGCAAATCCTGTCGGAAAAAGCCGGAAAAGACGGCGATTATTACAGTGATGACAAATATGTGAAAATGGCCGGGAATACGGCATGGAACGGTGTACTTGTTGCGCTTGACGCCGTTTTGGATATACGCAACGAACTGAAAAAGAGGCAACGGCCTGAATTTAAAGATTACCAGGCGGCCATTGCTAAAAAAGACAGCAAAATGAACCGCGTATTATTAAACGCATACGATTCGTTACACAAATCCCTGGGATACGATGGCGTTACACGCTATAAAATAGTACAGGACAGTTTGGACCAGGCTAAAATGATACTTGATTGGGCGGATAAACACTACCAAAACTAAAAAATAAATTATTTTAGACATGGAAAAATTCAAACACCCCATTCGCGAAGCCGAACATTATCTGCAAAATGCAAGGCAAATCCTGTCGGAAAAAGCCGGAAAAGACGGCGATTATTACAGTGATGACAAATATGTGAAAATGGCCGGGAATACGGCATGGAACGGCGTACTTGTCGCGCTTGACGCCGTTTTGGATATACGCAGCGGACTGAAAAAGAGACAACGGCTCGAATTTAAAGATTACCAGGCGGCCATTGCTAAAAAAGACAGCAAAATGCCCCGCGTATTATTAAACGCATACGATTTGTTGCATAAATCACTCGGATATGACGGAATTACGGATTATAATGTAGTACAGACCAGTTTGGGCTACGCTAAAACGATACTTGACTGGGCGGATAAGCACTACCAAAACTGATTCACAAAAAATAAAACCGAACATGCAAACAAATCCCCAATTAGAACTTGTCTCCAACTACGTGCAATACACGGGACAGCATATTTTTCTCACGGGAAAAGCGGGTACGGGTAAAACCACTTTTCTTCACCATTTGCGTGAACATCCGTTAAAACGCATGGTTATTGTTGCGCCTACGGGCGTTGCCGCTATTAATGCCCGCGGCGTAACGATTCATTCCTTTTTTCAGTTGCCGTTCGGTCCGTTAATCGGTTTCGACCGGATGAAAACGGATCAAATGAGGTTCAACAGGGAAAAGGTCAATATCATCCGCAGCCTTGATTTGCTGGTGATTGACGAAATCAGTATGGTGCGGGCTGATTTGCTGGACGCTGTTGACGCCGTATTGCGCCGTTTTCGTACGCACAGCAAACCTTTCGGAGGCGTGCAGTTGCTGATGATCGGCGATTTGCAACAGTTATCGCCCGTCGTGAAAGAAGATGAACGCGAGCTTTTACGCGATTATTATGCAACGCCTTATTTTTTCAGCAGCAGGGCTTTACGTGAAACTTCCTTTGTGAGTATCGAACTGACGCAGGTTTTCCGGCAACAGGACAATCATTTTATCTCCATTCTCAATCAGGTTCGCGAGAACCGCCTCGACAAATCTTCCTTAGAACTGTTGAATCAACGTTATATCCCCGGTTTCCGTCCGGATGAACAGGAAGGTTACATCACCCTCTGCACTCACAATGCACAGGCCAAACGCATCAACGACAGCAGGCTGCAATCACTGTCCGGTGAAGAATACCGTTTTCAAGCCCGTATCGAAGGTTCTTTTCCCGAATATTCCTATCCCACCGAATTTGAACTTATTGTGAAAGAAGGCGCTCAGGTGATGTTTGTGAAAAACGACGCCTCGCCGGAAAAACTGTTTTACAACGGGAAAACAGGGAAAATAACCCGTATTGAGGACGAGACCGTTTTTGTACTTTGTCCCGGCGAAGAGAAGGAAATTACCGTTACCCGAATGGACTGGGAAAACGTAAAGTATTCGCTGAAAGCGGATACCGGCGAAATTGTCGAAGAAACGGAAGGCGTATTCACCCAATATCCGCTCCGGTTGGCGTGGGCTATTACAATTCATAAAAGCCAGGGGTTAACGTTTGAACGGGCGATTATCGACGCTCAGGCTTCTTTTGCGCACGGACAGGTATATGTTGCCCTAAGCCGTTGCAAAACGCTTGAAGGAATGGTGCTTGGCAGCCCCGTTAATTTTCGCAGCATCATCAATGACCACACGGTGAAGGATTTTACGGAACAAATCGCACAGAATCAGCCCGACGAAACCCGGCTTCACTCGGCGCAGATAGCCTATCAGCACGAATTGTTGACGGAGCTGTTCCGTTTTACGCAATGCCGCAACCGCATTTTACATGTCGAAAAAATAATGAATGAAAATAAGGGAAGCATTCCTGCGCCTGTGCGGGATTTGTTCGGCCGGATGTTTTCGCTTCTGCACAACGATATTTGGGACGTGGCCGATAAATTTCAAACACAAATCAACCGGCTTTTGCCTCAACAGCCTGATGTGGAACACAACGACGCGCTGCAAATCCGCATCGGAAAAGCGGCAGGCTATTTCTCCGGAAAAATAAAAACAGTTATCCTCGATGTTTTGCCTGAAGCCGACCTTGATATTGACAACAAAGCCGTAAAAAAACAACTGACCGACGCCGTAAAACGCTTTGAAGATGACGCCCGCATCAAATACGAAAGTCTCAAAGCCTGCCTTAACGGTTTTTGTTTGAAAAGCTTGCTGCAAGCCAGGGCAACGGCGGCCATCGAAAAAGCCAAACCCAGAGAGTCCCTTAAAAAGAATACCGAAAACCATGCCGTACCAGACAGTGAAACCATTTCCCATCCGGTATTATTCAACCGTTTACGTTCATGGCGAATGGAGAAGGCTACGGAATTAAGCGTACCCGCTTATAATATTTTTTCACAGAAATCTTTGTACGAACTGGCTCATTTTCTGCCGACCGACAAGAAATCGTTACTGAACATCAACGGAATCGGGGAAAAGAAAATCGCCCAATTCGGGCAGGAAATGATCGAAATCATCCGGGAATACTGCGGGGAAAAAGGAATCGAATTTCAGCCGTAACTTTTTTCCCAAACCGTTTGCACAAGGTAAAAAGAGGAAGTATTTCAAAAACCCTGCGCAGGAATTTGCCGTTTTGAAACATGTTTTTTTCGTTGAAAAACAGCGTTTTATCAAAAACAACAGGTAATTTGTTTCAAATTGTTGCAATTCACAGGATTAATCTTTGTAATTTTGAAGCCCATATTCAAATTTTTAAATACATCATGGATACAGCAAAAATTCAGGAAAAATTCAACAGTTTGTACGGAAAAGGCGGCGCATTATACGCCTCTCCCGGCAGAATCAACCTTATCGGCGAACACACCGATTACAACGGGGGATTTGTACTCCCCGGCGCGGTAGATAAAGCCATGTACTGCGCAGTCAAGCCTAACGGTCTGAATAAAGTGCGGGCTTTCGCCTCGGATTTGAACGAGCCGGCGGAATTCGGCCTGCGCGAAGAAGACAAACCGGAAAAAGGCTGGGCGAA
>JAITCT010000092.1 GCA_031282925.1 Dysgonamonadaceae bacterium
GTCGCACTGCCGAATGTGATTATAACCTCATTTCCACCTTATTTAAATAACAAAACAACCTCGGTAGAAATGGATTATGATAATATTTCCCGTACCTTATTACCTTATTTATCTTAGTCCTTTGCACGGCATGATTTTGTATATCCGGTTTTATCAAAATTAAACACGAAGACACAAAAGCGCGAAGACACGAAGAAACTGTTCATACACGGTTTCCGTATCTTCGCGTCTTCGTGCCTTTGTGTTTACAAAAAAAAGCCGTTTGCCGGTGCACAAAACCATACCGCGTACAATGTAATAAGGTCAGGGAATTTTAATTATTAACACGCTTTTGCTACTGAGGTTGTTTTGTTGGAGAAAATAAGGTGGAAATGAGGTTTATACCCAACCGGGCGCGTCATGCATCATCAGGGGCGCACCCGTGTGTGCGCCCCGGCAAGGGAATCCTCAATGTTGTGAAACCCATCATTCCCGCGCAGGCGGGAAACAACGTTCGGCGGAGCCAATGACAGGGCGCGACAATTTGAAATGCACCTCACCATAAAAAATAATTTTTTGATTTCACAAATAAACAATTAATTTTGCACGCGTTTTACGTAACCGTCCGGCGGGAAAAATGCGGTTCGCAAATGTTGTGTTTGGGTTATGCCATCTGTTTTCCCGTCTATTTGTAACTCGTAACTGAGAAAGTCTATAAATGTTTTCGTGAAAAGATTGCAAAATAATCGAAAAACTATCGGCTTGCTGCTGGCATTCCTGCTGGTATTGCCTTTTGCCGTCAGGATGGAGCATGTTTATCACTGTTCTGTGTATGATAACGGCGAGCAGCTGCATCATGACTGCTCAACCTGTGCAATCTGCCGCTTTTCCTTTTCATTATTTACTGAAAGCGAATCGTTTGAATTTAAAATAACACCAAAATATGTCGAATATGAAATACCTGTATTCGACAGTCGGATAACCGTTTCTTTCCCTTTTTCATACCACCTTCGCGCACCTCCTTTTCTGATGTAATATTGTTTTCTATCTGTTTTTTTACCCAAATAAAAAATTAAAAATAAGTATGCATATCAGATATTTACTTGCAGTTCTGATATTTGTACATGTTTGCCGTTTGCAAATGCAGGCGCAGGAAACAGATACGCTCAAAACGCAGACACTTGATGAGGTGGTCGTTACCGGTTCTTACCGGAAAAGTATTGACAGAAATACCTCGCAATCAGTCGCTGTGGCGGATAAGGCATTCCTGACCGGGCATTTCACGGGCAATCTGGTACAAACATTGGAACATATAGCGGGAATCCGTTCGATGGATATAGGCACGGGCTTTGCGAAACCGATGATTCGCGGTCTGGGCTTCAACCGCATTGTTGTCGCCGAGAATGGCATCAAACAGGAAGGGCAACAGTGGGGCGCCGACCATGGGCTTGAGATGGACGCTTTCAACGTGGAGCGTGTTGTTGTATGTAAAGGCCCGTCATCGTTGCTTTACGGCAGCGATGCGATGGGCGGCGCGATAGAAGTTTTGCCTCTGCCTGCTCCGTTGGAAAATCAACTGTACGGCGAAGTTGCTTTGCTCGGAAAGTCGGTGAACGGGACGCTTGGAGGCTCTCTTATGCTGGGAGTTAAGCAAAGCGCGTGGCATGTCAAAGCGCGTTTTTCCGAACAGCATTTCGGCGATTACCGGATACCGGCGGATACGGTTGTGTATCTGACACAGCGAATGCCGATTTATGGCAGGAAGCTGAAAAACACAGCGGGTTTTGAACGCGATGCATCGCTGTTTGCCGAATACCGTCAAGGAGGTTATTACGCCAATTATGCCATCGGCAATGCGTTTCAAAAAGTCGGTTTCTTTTCGGGAGCGCATGGCATACCCGATATTTCACGACTTCAGGACGATGGCGACAGCCGGAATATTGACATGCCGTTCAGTTGGGTCAATCATTTGAAGGCAACTACGCGCCAGCAGTTTACGAACAACGGCCTGGCGATTCGTTGGGACTTGGGATTTCAGCATAATCGCCGTGAGGAATGGAGTCTTTTCCACACGCATTATGCCGCTCAGCCCGTTCCGGCGAAAGACCCCGACAAGGAGCTTGCCTTTTCGTTGTCGACCGTAAGTTCCGCCATGCGGGCGGAATGGACTGCCGGCGCGCTTTGGAAGCATACGACCGGATGGGATGTTCAGTATCAGCGCAACGGCATAGCAGGTTATTCTTTTCTGTTGCCCGAATTTGAACGGTTTACTGCCGGAGGATTGTGGTTGAGCGTTTTTCGTCCCAACGAGCGGCTGACTGTCAGCGGAGGTCTGCGTTATGATTTCGGAACAATAAATATAGCAGGGTATCAGGATGTTTACCTCGAAAAATACCTGCGCGATCGGAATTATCAGGAGGATGTTGTCGAAGCGCACAAATGGCGGAGTTATCCCATTGACCGAAAGTTCGGCAATGTTTCAGGCTCGCTGGGCGTCAATCTGCAATTGTCTGATTTTTATCTGATTAAAATTAACATCGGACGCAGTTTCCGTTTGCCGGGAGCTAATGAACTTGCATCCAATGGGGTGCATCACGGTGCATTCCGGCATGAGCAGGGCGACGGCTCGCTTCGTTCCGAACAGGGTTGGCAACTTGACGCAGGCTTCGTTTTTGAACGCGAAGGTATTGAACTGTCATTCAGTCCGTTTTTCAGTTGGTTTGAGAATTACATCTATCTTCGTCCTACGGGTGAGTGGTCTGTTCTGCCGCACGCCGGACAGATTTACCGCTATTCGGGCGCAGAAGCTGTTTTTGCAGGTTCGGAAGTGGAGTTAAGCGTTGATTTTTTGCGTAATCTTACTTACAGATTGTCAGGAGAATATGTGTATACCCATAATGTGGATGAACATACTCCGATGGCTTTTTCACCGCCCGCTTCCATGCGTAACGCTCTTGTTTTCAAACCGCTGAAAGACTTTCGTTTAACGGCTGAAATTCAGACTGTTGCCGATCAAAACCGTGTTGCCCGGAACGAAGACCGGACGCGCGGAGCAAACCTTGTCCATCTTTCGGCTTCGGTGCATTTGTCGTGCGCCGACATAATGTTGTCCGTATATAATCTGTTGGATACCGCTTATTTCAATCATTTGAGTTTTTACCGCAAGGCGGAAATCCCCGAACCCGGGCGAAATATTCAATTATCAATTAAAATACCTTTTGTAGGATGTATTTCAAATTGTCGCAAGATTAAATAATCGCAGCCGTCATTGCGAAGGCGAAGCCCGAAGCAATCCGGATGCAAGTCATGTTTTTCCTGGATTGCTTCACTGCTTCGCAGTTCGCAATGACGCAGTGAGGTTGAATTAATGCCGCCGTCATTGCGAGGGCGAAGCCCGAAGCAATCCAGGCATAAGATTAACAATTAACAATTTAATTTATTATTACAATGAAACGTAAAATATTTTTTTCAATATACTTTTTAGCAATGTTAGCAATCATACTGAATGGTTGCAAGGAAGACAGCGACACCGAAAAGCCTGTCATCAAGCTCGAAGAGCCTGCCGAAGGCGATACTCTGCAAATCGGCGGCGACCACGGCGTACATTTTGAAGCGGAGTTTTCCGACAATGAGGCGCTGGCCTCGTACAAGGTTGATATTCATCACAATTTCGACGGGCATACGCACGCAATGCGCTCAAGCGCCGAGACCGGAGAAACTGTTGATTTTGAGTTTAACCGGTCATGGGCGATTTCCGGCCGAAATGTTCCCATTCATCATCACGAAATAACGATTCCGGAAAATGCACCGCCGGGCGATTATCATCTGATGGTTTACTGCACCGACGCCGCCGGGAACGAATCGTACATCGCCGTGAATGTGGTTTTAAGCCACGAGGCGGGTGATGATCACGACGACGAATAACAGGCTCTTGTAACGACCGTTTCCTTTTAATAAATGTCTCTTTTGGTTCTGCGGGATGAATGATGATATTTTGCGGAGAAACG
>JAITCT010000109.1 GCA_031282925.1 Dysgonamonadaceae bacterium
GACTACGAAAATCCGTAATCCGCAATTTGAAGGTAAATCAAAAAGCACTGCAAAGTAACGACATATTTTTCAAATATGCAAATAAACAGGCTGTTTTTTCGGATTTTTGTACCAAAGAGGGGGGTTTCTGTACAAAACCCCGGGTTTTCTGTACGAAACGGAGTGAAATTACGAATTACGGGGATTATTCAGCTGCACCGCGTCATTGCAAAGGTGTTAACCTGAAACAATCCGGAATTGTGCTGCATTGTTCTCTGGATTGCTTCGCCTTACGGCTCGCAATGACGACTGCGGTAATTCTCAATTCCCCTCGTAATTCGTAATTTCTCCTGTGGGAGCGATTTTTATCCGTCTGCATATTATATGAAAATTTTCATGTAATTTTGCAATATGATTATTGATCGTATTTCTATCCTGAATTTCAAAAATATAGAGGAAGCCGAATTATCGTTTTCCCCAAAAATGAATTATTTGTTCGGCAATAATGGGATGGGAAAAACCAGTTTACTGGATGCTTTGTTTTATCTTTCTTTCACCAAAAGTCATTCCAGCCTGCTTGATAATCAAATCATCCGGCATGAACAGGAATTTTGTGTCCTGCACGGTAATTACAGGGACGGCGACACGGTTGAGGATATTTACTGCGGCGTTAAACGTAAACATCGAAAGGTTTTCAAACGCAACAGGAAGGAGTATGAACGGATGTCGGAACATATCGGACTGATTCCTGTGGTGATGGTTTCGCCTGCCGATATGGATTTGATTCATGGCGGAAGCGATGAGCGGCGCAAGTTTGTTGATATGGTCATCAGCCAGTATGACAAAGATTATTTGAGAACGTTGATACATTATAATAAGGTACTGCAACAGCGGAATTCTTTATTGCGTGATACTGCTACTCTGCCTGATGATTCCCTGTTTGAAATTTTCGACCGGCAACTGGCTGCCGACGGAATGTTCATTCATCAAAAGCGTTGTGAATTTATTACCGGTTTTTTGCCGGTTTTCAGAAAATACTACCAACAGATTTGCAACGAAAGCGAAACGGTTGATTTACGGTATGAATCACAGTTTTATCATGCCGACGCCGAAAGTATGCTTGCTTCCAGACGGCAAAAGGATAAAATGTCGGGTTATACCAGCGTTGGAGTGCACAAGGATGATTTCCTGTTTTTGCTGGATACGTATCTTATTCGTAAAATCGGTTCGCAGGGACAAAACAAAACGTATCTGATTGCTTTGAAATTGGCGCAGTTCAACTTTTTAGCGCAAAAAGGCCATTCCGTACCGATTCTTTTACTGGATGATATTTTCGATAAATTAGACGCCGGACGGGTTGTGCAAATCATCGCTCTGGCGGCTCGCTCCGAATTCGGGCAAATCTTTATTACCGATACCAACCGGAAGCATCTGGATGAAATCCTGGCCGGAATGAATTATGATTATAAACTGTTTTTGGTAGAAAACGGAAAAATTGAAGAAATGGTGAACGGTGAAACGGATCTTCACCGTTCACTGTTCACCCAATAATCGCCGAATAAATCTCGCTTAAAAATTATATTATGAAACGGGTAAATGCTCAGGAAATAGGAAGTGTGCTGGATGTTTTTTTTGAACAAAATCCCGCCCTGGCGGATAAGCTGGCCGAAACACGGTTGATGGACGCGTGGAATACGGTTTTAGGCTCTTCCGTTTCGCGGTTTACGGATAAACTGTATATCAGGAAGCGGGCGCTTTATGTCAAACTGACTTCTTCCGTACTCAAAAGCGAACTGATGTTGTGCCGCGAACAAATGATTCATAAATTAAATGCTCATGCAGGGCGCAATGTGATTGACAACATCATACTGCTTTAACATGTATTATGCACATCTTATCATTTTTGACACGTTCAACAAGTTTTTTACATTAATAATTTGTTTTTTATGAAACTGCCTTTTAACGATAAAAAGTTTATTTTCCTCCTGCTTGCGGTATTTGTTGCGGTGAGCCTTGAAATCCTGTCTGTTTCGGGAATTGATATTCCGTCGCCGTATGCCCTGTTCATTTACGGAATCATTATCCTGGGGACGGGCTGCAAAGTTTTTTGGAATGGGTTGCAGTCGCTGTTCCGGCTAAGGTTCGGAAGCATTAGCCTGTTGATGATGATTGCCGCAGTTGCCGCTTTCTACCTTGGCGAATATCCGGAAGCGACGGTGGTGATTGTGCTGTATATGCTGGGGGAAAAACTGGAAGATGTTGGGATTGAAAACAGCCTGTCGGCTTTGGATAAATTAGTGAGCGAAGCGCCTCAGACAGCGCTTGTGAAAGGACGGGCGGAACCTGTGCGCGTAGAAGAAATTCCCGTCGGAACCCTTATACAGGTCAAGCCGCACGACAAAATACCTTTGGACGGCGTTGTTACGGAAGGGGAAACCATTGTCGACGAGTCGTCTATTACCGGCGAGCCGATTCCCAAAGAAAAAACCGCCGGTAGTACGGTTTTCGCCGGTACGCTGAACATGCACGGTTTTATCGAATTACGAACTGTCAAAACGGCTAAAGACACCACGTTTGCCCGGATTATCGAACTGACGGCGCAAGCGCAAAACAACAAATCGGACGCTCAAAAATTTATTCAGAAATTTGCGGCAATTTATACGCCGGTTATCATACTGTTAGCTTCCCTGCTGTTTGTTGTTCCCGTCTTTATTCTGGGAAAAGAATTAAATGTCTGGCTGAACCAGGCGATTTCCCTGTTAGTTATTTCCTGCCCCTGCGCATTGGTCATTTCCACGCCGGTTGCCGTCTATGCGGCTATCGGAAACGCTTCAGGCAAAGGTTTACTGGTGAAAGGCGGCAAATATATCGAAGCAATGGCCGGAGTGAAAGCCATCGGTTTGGATAAAACGCGCACCATTACTTACGGAAAACCGGTTGTTTCCGATATTGTTCCGCTCAACGGTTCCACAAAAGAAGAATTGCTTGCCTGCTGCGCAGGTACGGAATTATTTTCAGAACATCCTTTGGCGCAAGCCATTGTTGATTGTAGCACGGAGGCAGGTTTTGAGCCGCACCGCATCCGGCAGTTTGAAAGTTTAACCGGAAAAGGAGCGAAAGCGCACTGCATGACTTGCGGCGGCAATGCTGTATTTGTAGGCAAATGGGATTCCATTGCCGGTGAAAATCCCGGCATGAAACAGGAAACGGAAACGCTTATCAACCGCTTTTCGGCGGAAGGAAAGACCTGCGTCATACTCAGTTGCGGCAGGCAAATCAAGGGTTTAATTGCGCTGACCGACGAAGTCAAGCCCGAAAGCGCCGAAGCGATCCAAGCCATGCGGGCATTGGGAGTTACGCCGGTCATGATTACCGGCGACAGCCGGCAGGCAGCGCAATATGTGGCTTCCCGCACCGGAATCGAACAGGTTTTTGCGGAATTGCTCCCGGAAGGAAAAACGGAAATTGTTAAAAAGTTACAGTCCGAATACCGGAAAGCGGCAATGGTCGGCGACGGCGTGAACGACGCTCCCGCGCTCGCGGCGGCGAATGTTTCCATTGCGATGGCGGCAACAGGCAGCGATACCGCGATTGAAGTTTCGGATATTGCCCTGATGAACGACAAACTGTCGCTCATTCCCTATCTCATCCGGTTGAGCCGCAAAACGGTAACGACTGTCAAACGGAACACCGTTGGCGCTATCGGGGTGAAAATTCTTTTTATTCTGCTTGCTTTCCTGGGTTACGGCAATTTAGTGATGGCGATTGCGGCCGACGTCGGGGTGATGCTGGCGGTTGTCCTGATCAGTTTGCGGATTATGGCGTTCAGATAATTCCGCCCATTTATTCACGGCTTCCGATACCTGCTTTTGCAATCGGGCGTGTTTCCAAAGCAAATCCGCGTTGGAAGCGCCTTCGGGCGTATTCAGGATTGTTTCTGTGTTTTTGATTTCGGCTTCCAAATCTTCAATCTGCTTTTCATAACGGGCAATTTCTTTTTCCAGACGCTTTAACTGTTTTTGCTGTTCCTTGCGTTCGGCATAAGACGGGGCTAACGGCGAAGGATGCGGGGTGAAAGAATCCGCTTCTTTTGCCTTTTGCTTTTCCCCTTTTGTCGTTTTCTCAAGCTCATTGAGGTTTTCAATGCGTTTCCTTTCCAGAAACTCATAAATTCCGCCGAGATGTTCTTTCACCCTTTGGTTGCCGAACTCATAGACTTTATCAACTAAGCCGTCTAAAAACTCGCGGTCGTGGGAAACGATAATGGCCGTGCCGTCAAATTCTTTCAGCGCTTCTTTCAAGACGTCTTTTGAACGCATGTCCAAATGATTGGTCGGTTCGTCGAGAATCAGCAGGTTAACCGGTTCGAGCAGCAAACGAATCATGGCCAAACGGGTGCGTTCCCCGCCGGAAAGCACGGCGACTTTTTTGTCGGAAGCCTCTCCGCCGAACATGAATGCGCCCAGAATATCGCGTATTTTGGTACGGATATCGCCCGTAGCCACATAGTCGATGGTTTCAAAAACCGTTAGTTTTTCATTCATCAAGTCGGCCTGATTTTGGGCAAAATAGCCGATTTTGACATTGTGTCCCAGTTGGAGTTTTCCTTCAAAAGGGATTTGCCCCATGATGCACTTGACAAGCGTAGATTTTCCTTCGCCGTTTTTACCGACGAAAGCAACCTTCTCGCCGCGATTGACAGTCAGCGTTGCATCTTTGAAAACAATATGGTCGCCGTAGGATTTGCCGACGTTTTCCATGATAATGGGATAAGAACCGGAACGCGGCGCAGGCGGGAATTTCAACCGCAAAGCGGAGTTGTCTTCTTCTTCGATTTCGATTCTTTCCAGCTTCTCCAACTGTTTGATACGGCTTTGCACCTGCACGGCTTTGGTGGCTTTGTAGCGAAAACGTTCGATAAATTCCTCCGTATCTTCGATTTGCTTCTGCTGATTCTCATACGCCCGCAATTGCTGTTCGCGGCGCTCTTTCCTCAGTTCCACATATTTAGAGTAATTAACCCTGTAATCGTAAATTTTTCCCAAAGAAATTTCGACGGTTCTTTGGCAAACGCGGTCGATAAATGCGCGGTCGTGCGAAACAATAACAGCGGCGTTGGCTTGCACGGCCAGAAAATTTTCCAGCCACTGGATGGATTCGATATCAAGGTGATTGGTAGGTTCGTCAAGCAATAAAATGTCGGGTTTCTGCAAAAGCAATTTAGCCAGTTCGATACGCATTCGCCAGCCGCCGCTGAATTCGCCTGTCGGACGGTCAAAATCCGTTCTCAAAAAACCCAGTCCCAACAAGGTTTTTTCCGTTTCGGCTTCCACATTGGAAGCGCCTTCCATAACCAGACGCTCGTTGAGCAAGGCAATATCATCAATTAATTTATGGTACGATTCTGATTCGTAATCTTCGCGGTTCACCAGTTCGGCATTCATTTTCCCCAGTTCGGCTTCCCACCGCAAAACCCGGCTAAAAGCCAGAGACGCTTCTTCCTTAACCGAGCGCCCGTCCGTAAGCGTCATCTGTTGCGGAAGATATCCGACCGCCGCATCCCTTGGAATAACAACCCTTCCCTGCGTCGGTTCCTGCAAACCGGCAAAGATTTTCAGGAGCGTACTCTTCCCCGCCCCATTCTTCCCTGTGAGCGCTATTTTATCTTTTTTGTCTATTACAAACCCGATTTTGTCAAGCAGAGTGAAACTGCCGAACGAAACGGTTAAATTTTCAATTGAGAACATGTTGTCATACTTGGTACGGTTGCGTTAAAAACCATTTTAGTTGTTTATTGCGCAAAAGTACAATAATAATCGTAAATGAACGGAATTTTACACTTCTTTCGACCCTGCAGTTGGGGACAGCCGTTTTTTCAGGCATATACGTTGATGAACTATGGGAACCGGCATCTCGCAAAGATGCTCTGTTTGGTAGAAATTAAATCCCTGACGGGATTTAATTGCAATAAAAAAACAGCGCCTCAAAAAAAATTAACCTAAAAAGGGTGCATTTCAAATTGTCGCAGTGCGGTTGTGAAGCCAATGACAGGGCGCATCAATTTGAAATACACCACTTAAAAAACAATGTCTTCGTACAGCTGCCTCATACGCTTGCGCAAATGTAACACGGCATAATGTTTTCGCGACAGCAGCGTGTTTACGGGAATACCTGTTGTTGCGGAAATATCTTTTACGGGAATGTCTCCCAGTTCGGTCAGTTCAAAAATTTCGCGCTGTTCGGGGGGAAGTTCGGCAAGCGCGCTTTCCAATTCTTCCCACATTAACGAACGCAGGTATTCCGTTTCGGGAGA
>JAITCT010000112.1 GCA_031282925.1 Dysgonamonadaceae bacterium
AAAAAAATATTTAATTTAACAGCTGACAAAAATGAAAAAAAGAGAATTTATTAAATCAGGGCTTTTAGCCACAGGAGGTTTAGGGCTGTTCGGCGGCTCCTCCCTGTTGTCTGCCGTTGCCGCCCGTGCGAATGCTTCGGTAATGTCTGTTTCGCCGGAAGATTTGGTACGGGAGAATTTCACCGTTCCTTCATGGACGCTCTACAAACGTGCTCTTGCTGCAGGTAAAAGCGAAGCGGAGGCTACCGCCTTCCTCGTTCCGAAGGAACGTCCCTACAATATCGTGGCAAGTATCAACGGCGACCCGTCCACACGCATGGGCATTACCTGGTACACAAATGCAGGCGAAACCGGCCAGTACCTCGAATATGTGAAAGGTGCGGGTGGCTTCGACCATGCCGTCCGCATTGACGCCGAAGAAACCGCCGTCAACGATATGTGCTACAACAACAGTATAAATATCGAACTGACCAGTATTTTCAATCTTCACGAAAAGCGCAGTTATGTCAGTCATAAAGCGCTGCTTATCGGATTAGACCCCGATTCGCTTTATTCCTACCGCGTGGGTAAGGAAGGGCATTTCCGGACGGGTTCTTTCCGCACGGCTAAAGCCGGCAGGGACGAATTTGAATTTATCTACATCGCCGATACTCAGGCCATGAATGAGGAATATTTCGATGTTTCCGCCCGCACCGTCGCCGCCGCTCATGCCGAAGTGCCTAATGCCGCTTTCCTGCTCTGTTCCGGCGACCTTGTAGAATCCAACAAAGGGGTATATCCGGGGGAAAGCACTTACTACACAGACAATTCCGAATGGGAGTGGGAACAGTGGTTTGAACGGATGCAAAACACGTGGCTGCAATTGCCCGTTGTCCCCGTACAGGGTAACCACGACACGGCTACTTACCACAACATGTTTCATCATTTCAATACCGACCGCTCCTACAATGCTGTGTTTGGCGGCAACGGCGGCGGTACGGCCATGGACGGCACTGTTTATTCTTTTGTTTGCGGCAACGCGCTTTTCATGGTCATCAACTTTGAGGATTATCGCAAGGGTGAACCGTATTTTTCCGCACTTGAAGCGTGGATGGAAGAACAAATCCAGATACATTCCGACGTCAAATGGCGGATTGTTACTTATCACAAAACCGTTTTTACCGGCAGCAGTTCCCATCAGGACGACGCCGACAGCAAAACGGTGCGCCTGCGTATGGCAAAAGTTTTTGAACGCCTGGGTATCGACCTGGCCATGCAGGGACACGACCATATTTATGAGGCTATCGGCGTAATCACTGCTCACGAAACGGAATACAGCCTTGTAAGCGGCGCTGTTACCGAACGCACCCAAACCGTTCCCGTTCCGCGCGATTCAAAAAACTATACGCCGAACATAACCGGCTGGGAAGGCGGAACTTTTGACGTAACACGCGGAATGCTTTATTTTTTGAATAATTCCGCAGGATTGAAGAAATATACCCCGCGCTCGCGCGAAGAGATGGATGCAAATGCCGATAAGCACAATATCAGTGGCTATTTCGACATGTTCAGCAAATTCGGCCAGACCGGCGAACCTACTTTCAGCCGGGTTCGCGTCTCTTCCGGCGCTATTGTCATTGCCACTTACACTGTCGGTGCGGACGGCCATGCCGCCCTTTTCGATACCGTCAGGATTGTCCGCGAGGGCGGCAAGCAAACCGGACTGAATGGAATCCGTTCCGGCAACGGTATCCGGATTTCCCGCGAAGGCGACCGTCTCCTGCGTATTGAAGCGCCCGACGCTGTTGTTGACGTCCGCATGTATGCCTTTTCCGGCGTCCGGGTACTCTCGCAGAGCGGTAACTTGTTGAACCTGTCCGGAATTGCCGCCGGTATTTACCTGCTGAATGTCCGGACAACTTCCGGCATATACACCGAACGGTTTATCGTCAGGTAAATTACGAATAACGAATAAGCCGGTCATCATTCGTCATTCATAATTAATAACGAGCAGTCTCCATAGCTGAGAAACCGGAAATCATGCGCCAAAGCGTAGTCGTAAATATCCCGCCATTTCCCATCCACAAAGGCGGATACAAGTAAAAGCAAAGTGCTTTTCGGCTGGTGGAAATTGGTAATGATTCCGGTTACGATTTTGAAATCATAACCGGGCGCTATCAGGATTTGCGTATGCGCAGTCAGACAGTCCGATTTTCTGCGATCCAAATAATTAATAATATTTTTCAAAGCTTCGTCAATCGGCGTGAGTCCCGAACCGTCCGCATAGGCCTGCCATTGGGAAACAGTTAATTCTTCGGGATTTATATCCGGATTCTTTGCCAGCATTTCGCCTATGCAGTATAAACTTTCCAAACTGCGTACCGAAGTCGTTCCGACGGCAAAAACCTTCGCCCCGGTATTCATCAGATGTTCGACAGTTTCCTTTTTTACGGAAAAATATTCCGTATGCATCACATGTCCCGCCAAAGTCTCCGACTTCACCGGTTTGAAAGTACCCGCTCCGACATGCAAAGTAAGTTC
>JAITCT010000134.1 GCA_031282925.1 Dysgonamonadaceae bacterium
AGGGTTTCGCCGGTGCTGGTATAATAGCGTTTGCCGTTTGCCTCGAAATCAATGTGCAGATAAGAATCCGGCAGGGAAGGCAGGCCGAATTTCCCGTAAACAATGCCTTTATGTGCAGGCACATCCGTAAATTTCAAATCTTTATCCTCTTTGTTTTCCCTGTAAATATAACTGTAACTGCCGCCGATGCTTATTTCGCGGAGGGGATTCACGCCGAAAGATATTTCGTAACCGGAGGCATACGATTTCCCCGTATTCCGGTTTTGATAAAGCGGCGTTACGCCGTCCGACTGGAACTCGCCGAGAATCGTTACCTGATAAATGGCGTTGTCGATGTTGTTGCGGAAAACGGAAATCTCATACTGTAATATTGATTTGATTTCGCCTTTGTATGTCAAATCGAATATCCAGCTGAACTCCGATTTCAGGTCGGGATTCGGCTTGACCGACCCGAAACGGCTCGAATACCGGTCTTTCTGCGAAGCGAAACGCGATTTGCGCGAGGCGGACAGCGCTATTTCATGTCCTTCCGCCGGTTTTACAATCGCCGCCAGCTGGTAATTGAAAGCGCCGTCCGCGCCGGTCGGGAAATCATACAGCTCATTCTTTTCGCCCGTTTCGTAATGCGTCCCGTATTCCTGCGCCTGTGCATTGCTGCGGTAACTGTAATTCGCTCCCGCCACGATTTCCATGTATTGATTGACGGAAAACACGTCTTCCAACCCGACCGACAGTGTGTTGTCCTTATATTCCTGCACCGGTTCGCCTGCCTTTTCGGTTTGCCCTGCGGCTTCATCGGCGGGAATCGCGGCGTTATGCTCTTTGTGCGAATCGTATTTTTCGTATAAAGACAGTTTCAGCAGGTTACCGGCAAAAATCTGCGAAGCGAAATTGACCGAGCCGCCCGTCGAATAGTCGTCATAAATGCTGGTGAAGGCATTGTTCCGGTTTTGCGTTGTGTACGTATTGTCGTCAAACTGGCTCATGATGTTGTAATAGTTATCGTAAAAAGCCGTTACGTCCATGGCTGTTTCCGCACCCAGATATGTTTTCGAGCGGTAGTACAGGCTTTTTTTGTCGTATTCGGGATAACTGCGGAACTGATTGCCTTCAATGCCCGGAGGGATGCCCTTACCGGCGTTCTGGATAACGAAGTTTAACGAATACTCGTCCGTTCCGTTGGGGGTATATCCCGCTTTGGCGCTGAATTTAAAGTCGTTTGTTTCGGAGTTTTCGCGCCGTCCGCCGTCTTCGTTCGTCCCCGGCGTAAATTTTCCCGAAAGGGAACTGAAATTGCTTTTAAGAAACGAAACGCTGCCGAGCCAGTAGAACTTTTCCTTTTTCGACCCGGCGCTCACGGATGTATTGTAACCGTTGAACCCGTTGTCGCTTAGTTTAACGCCCGAGAGCCCCCACACTTCCGAAGATTTCACGGGCTTGCACGAAACGAGGTTGATAGCGCCGCCCATCGTATTGGGACCGTAAAGCACGGAAGTGCGGGCTTTGGAAACGGCAATTTGCGACAAATCGTAAGTGGTGAAACGGTTGATATCCACATTTCCGTCGTAAGGCACGTAAATCGGGATACCGTCATAGAAGACCGGTATTTGCAACAGGCTAAAACCGCGCAGGTAAATTTGCCCTTCGTTGCGGGCGCCCGCCTCGGTGATACTCAAGCCGGGCAAAAGATTAAGCGCTTCGGTCGCATTGTCGCGGTTGAACCGCCGCAACTGCGCGTCGCTGATTTTGCCCGTAACCGATTTCCCGTAGCGGCTGCCGCTGATTTCTATCTCGCCCAGCCGGTAAACGGTTGAAACCGAATCATTCCCCGCCTGACCGTAAACCAAGCCGGCCAGGTACATAAAACCATAGATACACATTAATCTTTTTCTCATGTCGTTTATAAATTAGTTGTTATAAATAGTTAACGAGTTGACAAGTAAACGAGTTAACGAGTAAACAAGTTGACAAGTAAACGAGTTAACGAGTAAACAAGTTGACAAGTAAACAAGTTGACGAGTTGACGAGTAAACGAAAAAGTTTTGCTTGCGAGTTTATAGTTAACTTGTTAATTCGTAAACTCGTTTACTTGTTAACTCGTTTACTCGTCTACTTGTTAACTCGTCTACTCGTTAACTTATGAAAACATCCAAATGCTTCCCCGCAAAAAAGACAAACGGCGACAACATTTCCCGCTCGTTAATCACTTGCAGCGTTGTGTCGATGGTTGCCAAAGCAACAGCTTCTTCTTTGAGCGATACCATAGCGGCTATTACGACCGGCATGTTGCCGTCCACCCCTTCTTCTTTCCATACCTTGAAAATCGCTTCCAGATTATCGTATGCCATATACAGCGCAACCGTATCGCCATGCCGAAAAAGCCGGGCAACGTCGCGTATATGGGCAAAATTGTCGTTGATTTCAAAAGCGATAAGATTTACCAGCGCATCGCTTTTGTGCAGTTCCGTCACAGGGATGGCAAAAAGATTAGCCGCCGCGCAGGAAGCGGTAACGCCGGGAACAATCTCAAACGGTATGCCCCAGTCGCGCAAACGCCGCGCATCAACGTCGCCGCCGTTGAACATCAGCGCATCGCCGGCTTTGAGGCGCACCACCGTCTTTCCTGCCTCATAATACCGCCGGGCATATTCGAGCAAATCTTCTTTCTTTTCGCCTTCGCCGGGATGCCTGTTCACAAACTTCACCTCGGCCGAAGGCTTGGCAAGCTCCAGCACGTGCTGCGCCGGCAAACAGTCGTACAGTATAACGTCCGCCGTTTCAATCAGCCGGCGGGCTTTCACCGTAAGCAAGTCGGGGTCGCCGGGCCCCGTGCCTGTAATGTAAACTTTTGCTTTCTCTAAAAACATAACATTGTCAAATTAATAAAAACCTTTTTCAATGGATGCATTCCAACCTCACTGCGTCATTGCGAACCGCGAAGCGGTGAAGCAATCCAAAAATAATCACAGCCGTACACCTGGATTGCTTCACCGCTTCGCGGTTCGCAATGACGACACGATAAAATGTAAACTTTTGCTTTCTCTAAAAACATAGTATTTTCAGGAATTGACAGTTATTTTTCATTCTCCATTATCCATTATCAATTGTCAATTGATTTTGCAGTGATCGGATTTTCTCCTTCCCGATGTATAAAATATGGGTTGCCATGCGCGCCACTTCCGCTTTATCATGGCTGACCATCAACGTGGTAGCGGAAAAAAGCCGGTGGGCTTTGCTTATTTCATCCTGAAGCGCAGTTCTCAATTCTTCATCAATTGCCGAAAGAGGTTCGTCCAGCAACAGGATTTGCGGTTTTGAGGCCAGGGCGCGGGCTAAAGCAACCCGCTGCTTTTGTCCGCCCGACAGTTTATACGTTTTCTGCTTCCTTAACATATCCAAACCGAAAGTGGCCGTCAACCGTTCAATCAGCGCAGGGTCTTTATCGTAAGACTGGGCAAAGGCTATGTTTTGCTGCACCGTCATATTGGGAAATAAAGCATAATCCTGAAACATAAATCCGATATGCCTTTTTTGGGGAGGCAAGTTTATTTTTTTTGATAAATCATATACCACATTATCCCCGACCACAATCTTTCCGCTGTCGGGCTTCATCAATCCGGCAATCATCCGCAACAGGCTTGTTTTTCCGCATCCCGAATTGCCGCAGACACAGGTGAAGGAATGTTTGGGAATATCTACGGCAATATCCAGTTTCCGCTCTCCGTCCGACGTCAACATTTTCCTTTCAACATTAATGTGAATCATGTCAATGAGTTTAATTTGAAGCTTTTATTGATACTGTAAATAACCGTCAGGAGGACAAAGGAAATTAAAAACAATATCAGTGAATATTTGTGCGCAACATCGTAATTCAGCGTCTGTACTTCATCGTAAATCGCAATGGAAGCAATCCGGGTTTCGTTCGGGATATTGCCGCCGACCATCAATACGATACCGAATTCGCCGATACAGTGGGCAAAAGTAAACGCAATTCCCGTGATGACCGAAGGTTTGATATTGGGCAGCAATACCCTGAAAAAAGTAACGGTTTCGGATTTTCCCAGAGTATAGGCCGCTTCGCGGTAACTGTCGGGCAAAGCCATCAGCCCGTTCTGCAAAGGCTGAATCATAAACGGCAGCCCCGCGATGATACTTGCTATCCAAATGCCCCGGAACGAGAATGCCAAACGCAGGTCAAACGTATTTTCCAAAAATGCCCCGAAAGCGTTTTGCGGACTGAATGCCACCAGCAGATAATATCCGATAACCGTAGGAGGCAAAACCATCGGCATACATATCAGGGCTTCGAAAATTCCTTTGGCGCGAAAGCGTGTATAAGCCAGTGCGTAGGCAACCGGCAAGCCTATCAGTAAAAGGCTGGCAGTTGTTGCCGCAGCCAGTTTACCCGTAAGGAATAAAGTCCCGATGAAATCGTCGTCCATTTATCTTTTCAATAACCCGTAACCGTATTTTTCCCACAGGGAGTCGCAGGAAGGACTGATCACGTATTGCTTGAATTTCAATGCTTCGCCGTTCTTTTCCGAACCTTTTATCAATACACATGCTTGCTCCAGGGGCGGGCAAATGGTTTCCGGAAAAACATAACAGCTCCCTTTTCCCTGCATATCCGGCGCTAATGCCAGCGATAAGGCGATAAAACCCCGGTCGGCGTTGCCCGAAAAGGCAAATTGAGCCGTTTGGCTGATATTGTCGCCCCAGACAATTTTACTGTTTATCCGGTCATACATTCCCCGGCTTTTAAGCAATTCCACTGCACTTTTCCCGTAGGGAGCTTTCTTCGGGTCGGCAACGGCAATCTTTTTCACCGCAGGTAAAAACAGGGCTTCCAATCCGTTGGAAACATCCAGCGACAAACTCCAAAGGGCGAGTTTTCCATAAATATAGGTTTCAACCTTTCCGGCGGCAAAACCCGCAGCCGACACTTTTTCGGGGAAATCCGTATCGGCAGCCATGAAAAAGTCGAACGGGGCTCCATTCAGGATTTGCTGGGTCAACAGACCCGACGAGCCGAAAGTAATTTCAACTTTTACTGCCGGATTTCCGGCTTCATACTGTTTTTTGATTTCTTCAAGCGCATAGCGGAGATTAGCGGCGGCGGCTACTTTTACGGTTTGCCCCTGCATGTTGCCGACCAGCAGGGAAAATAATACTACAGAAATAAATACAAATCTTTTTTTCATACTAACTAAATTATTAATTCTAAATATCGTTATAAAATAAAACCGATAACGCTTTTCAAAAAAATAACCCGCACTACCGGGATTTGGAAAAACAGATATCCATATCTTCTTCCAATACGGATAAATAATCCTTATGCTTTTGTTCTACCAATAAAAACTTCCCCACAAGCGACAGCCCGTATTCCGTCAGTCCGGCACCTCCTCCGTTTGTTCCGCCCCTTTGCATCGTTACTATCGGCAACGGGGAAACAGCATTCATTTCCTTTATATATATCCAGGCCATCTGGTAAGACATTTTCATTTCTTTCGAAGCAGCCAGGATAGAACCGCTCAGGCGTATCCGGCGCAACAATTCGATTCTTTTCCTGTCCAAAAATAACGTCCCGTTTTTCCTTATTTCAATATCTGCCGCGATCTTGAATGCTTTGTGCATACCGATTTTTTACCGTAATAAATCAAAAAACATGCCACTATGCATAACAATCTTATTCTCATGCGGATATATCACACAGGCCGGAATATTTTCCCGGCAAAACTCTACATTCATGTAGTTATTTTTCATACATTATTACAATAAAGTAGGGAAGCCGCCCTTTTGAAATGCATCCCTTACATCGGGGCATTTCAAATTGTCGCAGTGCGGTTGTGAATCCCGTCATTCCCGTGCAGGCGGGAATCCTTTTGTTGCGACAAGGTAGAACCTTGTCGCAACTATCCCGACAGGTTGAACCTGTCAGGATAAACGGCGCGAGGCACAGCCTTGCACCAACCGAGGGGCGCTATCTTTTCATTGCAATCAATCCCGTCAGGGATTAAAGTTCGATAGAAATGGTAGAAATGATTGATTCCACACAGCACCCCGCATGACGTTAGTTATGCGGGATGTTTGGCTTACCCCCAATCGCTGCGCTTCATTGGGGTTATTAATATCCACCGTGTAACGCCGTGTTGTAAAAGAATTCATTTGTCATATTTTTGTCATGGTTTTTTTAAATCATTGTGAAAAAGTACCAATACTTTTGTCCCGTAAAATTTAAAGAATTATGACAAAA
>JAITCT010000162.1 GCA_031282925.1 Dysgonamonadaceae bacterium
TCAGCATATTTTTACGCTACCGCTAACTGTTTAACTTTATGGATATTGACGCTTCATTTTACGATTCGCTGGATTTGCTGAAACAGCTGATTATCCGGCCTTCTTTTAGCAGGGAAGAAATTGATTCGGCGGATTTTCTGGAAAATTATTTGAAAGAAAAAGGACTGTTTCCACAGAGGAAAGGGAATAATATTTGGTTGCTGTCGCCGGACTGGGACGACCGTATACCGACTGTGCTGCTCAATTCGCATATTGATACCGTAAAACCGGCGGCCGGATGGAGCAAGGACCCTTTTTCAGCGATTGAAGAGGATGGAAAAATCTATGGATTAGGGAGTAATGATGCCGGGGCTTCTGTGGTTTCCCTGCTGCAGGTTTTTTTAATTTTGTCGGAAAAGAAGCGGGACAATAATTTTATCTTTTTGGCTTCCTGCGAAGAAGAAGTTTCGGGAGCGAACGGGATTGAATCCGTTTTACCGTTGCTGCCGCCTGTTGATTGGGCTATTGTGGGCGAACCTACGGGTATGCAGCCTGCCGTTGCCGAAAGAGGCTTAATGGTGCTTGATGCAACGGTTTACGGAAAGGCGGGACATGCGGCGCGCAACGAAGGCGAAAATGCGATTTACAAAGCGGTTCCGGTTATCGAATGGTTTCGAAATAAACAGTTTCCCAAAATCAGTCTTTTGTCAGGCGCAGTGAAAATGACCGTTACCATGGTGCAGGCCGGAACGCAACACAATGTAATTCCGGACGAATGTAATTTTACGGTTGATATCCGGACGAATGAATGTTATGCCAATGAAGACCTTTTTGCAGAAATAGCGGCTTCCTGCGGTTGCGAAGTCAAAGCGCGTTCTTTCCGTTTGAACGCCTCGCATATTTCGCTTGAACATCCTGTTGTGCAGCGGGCTATTCTTTTGGGTTTAACCCCTTTTTCCTCGCCTACGCTTTCCGATCAGGCATTAATGAATTTTCCTTCCTTAAAGATTGGTCCCGGACAGTCTTCGCGTTCGCATACTGCCGATGAGTTTATATATTTGTCGGAAATTCGGGAAGCAATTGATTTATATCTTCGATTATTAAGTTAAATCAAGCACAATCCGTAGCATTTTAACATTTTTCTCCGCGTTTTTAACAACTCGGCTGTTTTGTTAAAAACATTTACTTTTTAACGAATTGTTTTTTTGCTTTTTTTGCTAAATGTTAAAAAAAAAAGTCTTTACTTTGCCTGAAATTTGTTTACTGAATAAAAAATGAGAAAATCAGTGATTTGGTTACTGGTCGGCGTAATGGTTTTTGCCTTTGCCGGTTTGCTGTCTTTACAGGTATATTATATCCATATCATTGTAAGAAACCAGAAAGATCAATTCCATGAAGCCGTCAAAAGAAGTCTGTTTCAGGTTTCGCACAATCTTGAGCTGGATGAAACAGCCCGCGTATTAAAAGACCGGATTTACGACATAAATAAAAAAGCCGGCAGAAAAAATCCGGAGCAAAAGAATATTACCGTTAACCGCCAGCTGTTAGATGTTCCCGATATTCAAATTGATAATCCGGAAAATATCACAACGAGTTATGGGAAAAGCGACTTGCGTTATGAGTCCAGGACTGTTCAGGAATCGCTAATAGAACAATATGTTTACAGGGAAAATTTGGTGAACGAAGTAATCCGGGCTTCCATGAAATCTTACGACAAGCCAATTGAAGAGAGGATTGATTTCAGGAAACTGGAATTGTATATTCAGACGGAATTGGCGAATAACAATCTGGTTTTGCCTTTTCGTTACGCCATCAAAGGATACAGTCCCGATACGATTTACCGGAAAAGCTCCGGTTTTGACGTTTCTGCCTCGGGACACGTATTTTCCCAGATATTGTTTCCCAAAGATCCGGCTCAAACGAAATCTTATATGCTCCTGCTTACTTTTCCGAATGAAAAGAGTAGCATTTTGGATTCCGTCCGTTTCATTATACCGTCAATAGTTTTTACCTGTTTTCTCTTGCTTGCCTTTTCCGTTACACTTTGGATTATAATGAGACAAAAGCATTTATCGGAAATGAAAAAAGATTTTATAAGCAATATGACGCATGAATTGAAAACGCCGGTAGCAAGTATTTCCATTGCGGCGCAAATGCTGAGCGATGAAAGTATGATTGATGTGCTGGAAAAAGGAGGCCCTCTGCGGGAATCGGCTGCTTTTAACAGGATTACGAAAACCATCGGGGATGAAACCAGGCGTTTGCACTTTTTGATAGACAAAGTTCTGCAAATGTCTTTGATGGATGACGGGCGATCGGTTATGAAAATCAAAAAAGTGGACGTCAATGATTTGCTGTTGAATGTAGTACGGATTTTCGACATACAGGTGGAAAAATGCGGAGGCAGGCTTGAATTGAAACCGGAAGCCACCGAATCGGTTGCTTTCGTCGATGAAATGCACTTTACCAATGTGCTTTTCAACTTGCTGGAAAATGCGGTGAAGTACAGGCGCGTGGATGTGCCTTTGAAGCTTTGCGCCGAAACCGGAAACACAGGCGACAAAATAGTAATCCGCATTTCAGACAACGGAACCGGCATCCGGAAAGAGTATTTGAAAAAGATTTTCGATCGTTTTTATCGCGTTTCAACCGGTAACGTACACAATGTAAAAGGATTCGGCTTAGGATTAGCTTATGTAAAGAAAATTATTGACGAACTGAACGGTACAATTAAAGTGGAAAGTGAATTAAATGCAGGGACGACCTTTATCATCAGCCTGCCCTGTGTACAGTAAAGAAAAAGATGTCTAACTAATATTAAATTGTTACAGTAATGAATGAAAAAATTAAAATCTTCCTGTGTGAAGACGATGAAAATTTAGGTATGCTGTTGAGAGAATACCTGCAAACAAAAGATTTTGCCGTTGACCTGTTTCCCGATGGAGAACTTGGTTTTTGTGCCTTTCAGGATAAGAAATACGATCTTTGTATTTTAGATGTGATGATGCCCCGGAAAGATGGTTTTGCTTTGGCGCAAGATATTCGTAAAACAGACCCGGAAATACCCATTATTTTCCTGACCGCCAAAAACATAAAAGACGACGTTTTGGAAGGTTTCAAAGTCGGCGCCGACGATTATCTGACAAAACCGTTCAACATGCAGGAACTTTTGCTTCGTATCGAGGCCATTCTTCGCCGGATTAACGGCAAGAAAAATAAAGATATTTCTTTTTTCCGGATAGGAAATTATACCTTCGACACGCGAAAACAAACGCTGACTCTCGATTCGGCAGTTGTAAAACTGACGACCAAAGAAAGCGATTTGCTGATTTATTTGTGCACCCACATGAACGAAATTCTTGATCGCGAATATGCCGTAAACACCATTTGGAAACCTCATCAAGATTTTTACCAGTTTGCCGCACGCAGTATGGATGTGTACATCACCAAACTGAGAAAATTATTGAAAGACGATCCCCGCGTGGAAATTATGAATATTCATGGCAGGGGTTACAAACTGATTGCTCCGACAGCAAAAAACATTGAATAGAGCGCGTAAGCGATTTACATGAATAGTATCAATAATAATTCCCGTTTTTGGGCAGACGCAGTCTG
>JAITCT010000309.1 GCA_031282925.1 Dysgonamonadaceae bacterium
CGGCCGTCATTGTTAATAAACCTGTTTATAAGTTTTTATCAAATGAAGCGCCAAACGCTACGCAAAATCCTGCTGTCGTTTCTACCTTTGCACCCTCACAAACAAAATCATACAATGACGCCAACAGACAAAAGTAAAACAAGAACGAAAAAAACACAGGTAAATACGGAAGAAACGGGACGGTTACAACCGCAAGCCAGGGAACTGGAAGAAGCGGTTTTAGGCGCATTAATGCTTGAAAAAGATGCGTATGCAATTATCAACGAAATACTTACTCCGGAAAGTTTTTACGATAAATCCCATGAGTTGATTTTCACGGCGATACAAAACTTAGCCATTCAGCAAAAGCCCATTGACATTTTGACGGTTGTCGACCAAATGCGGAAAGAAGGCAACCTCGAAACTGCCGGAGGCGCTTCCTATATTGCCCAACTTTCGCAGAAAGTCGTGTCAAGCGCACATTTGGACTATCATGCCCGCATTGTGGCTCAGAAATATATTGCCCGCGAGCTGATTTCTTTCTCATCGCGGGTAGCAGGCAAAGCCTTCGACGAAACCAACGACGTGGACGACCTGATGCAGGAAGCCGAAGGCGAATTGTTTGAAATCTCCCAGCGGAATGTCAAAAAAGACGTTACCCACATCAACCCGATTCTCAAGGAAGCCTTCGATTTGATGCGTGAAGCGGCCAAACGCACCGACGGCTTGAGCGGCATCCAAAGCGGGTTCAAAGATTTGGACAAAATCACTTCCGGCTGGCAAAACTCCGATTTAATCATTATTGCCGCCCGTCCGGCCATGGGTAAAACGGCTTTCGTCCTGTCTATGGCTAAAAATATGGCTGTCAATTTCAATATCCCGGTAGCTGTATTCTCTTTGGAAATGTCCAATGTGCAATTAGTTAACCGTCTGATTGTAAACGTAACGGAATTGGCCGGCGAAAAAATCAAAAACGGGCAGTTGGCGCCGCACGAATGGCATCAGTTAGACAGTAAAGTACGCATATTATACGATGCTCCGATTTACATTGACGATACGCCCAGCCTGTCGGTATTTGAATTGCGAACCAAAGCCCGCCGCCTGGTTAAAGAACACAAAGTCAAATGTATCGTCATCGACTATTTGCAGTTGATGAACGCCAGCGGGATGTCGTTCGGAAGCCGCGAACAGGAAGTAAGTATTATTTCCCGGTCATTGAAAGGTTTAGCTAAAGAACTGAATATACCGATAATTGCCTTGTCCCAGTTAAACCGAAGCGTTGAAACCCGCACAGGCAGAGACGGTTTTGACGCAAAGCGTCCTCAGTTGTCCGATTTGCGCGAGTCCGGCGCTATCGAACAAGACGCCGACATCGTTTGTTTTATCCACCGCCCGGAATATTATAAAATCTATGCCGACGAGCATGGAAACGACTTGACCGGCAAAGCCGAGATTATTGTCGCCAAGCACCGCAACGGATCAACCGGCGACGTTTTGCTTGAATTTAAGAAAGAATTTGCACGCTTCCAAAACATGGACGAAGGCCGGCTAATTGAAGAATATCAATCGCGGGTGAACAGTCAGGCGGATTTGATGCCTGCCGAACGAGCGGGTTCAAGACGGATGGAACCGCAAAACGAGTTTAGTGATGTGCCGTTTTAAAATTTTTCAGTTCATAAAGGTTAATATTTGTAAAAAAATTTCACGCTACGAAAGAATTACCTATATTTGCCGATTGAAAAACATTTGCGGTCAGGTTTTTGTTTTAAACTTTGATTGTTTGAATGTGTCTAAACACGAAAATATTAATTAATTATAGGAGATTATGGATATGAAAACAAAGAAGTGGCACATGGTATTTGTAATAATATTCGTTGCAGGTTCCGTAACGGCTCAGGATGATGCTTTTGGAGACGATATTTACTATTCCTCCAAAAACAAAAAGGCGGCGGTTTCCAAAGCCGAACAGGTGAAGAAAGAAGTTCCTGTTGTATTGGAAGCAACCGTTCTGGGCGAGAGAAATGTAGATGAATATAATAGACGTTATGTCAGTGATAAAGAATTCAGTGACGAAACGGTGATTGATGAAGCAGATACCGCAGTAGAATATGTAGACGGCGAATTAACGCAAAGGATTGTTAAGTTTCATAACCCTTCAAAAGTGGTTATTTCCGGAACAGACAATATAAATATCTATTATGACGGTGAAAGCTACGCGCTTGATTTTGACGAACCTTCTTCCGACGGTTTGTCAATCAATATAAATTCCTGGTACGGATATAGTCCGGGGTACACGAGTTGGTATCCTTACGATTACGGGTGGTATTCCCCCTGGCATTACGGGTGGCGCTCACCCTGGTACTACTCCGGCTGGTATTCGCCCCTGTATTACGGATGGCACTCGCCATATTATTACGGCGGATGGGGAAGCGGCTATTACTATGGACATCTCCATCATTACGGCGGCGGGCATTATTATGACTCAAGAGGAAGTTATCACAGCCAATATGTACGCAATACAGGAAGCAACAACAGGACAAGATCATCCGGCGGGAGTTTGCGCACGAGAACCGAAAGTTCCGGCCGCGTATCACGAGGAGATATTATATCATCATCTTCCCGTTCGGGAAGGCAATCCGCTACGCGAGGCGAATCAACGGTGAGAAGTTCCCGTTCAAGTGTAACCCGCGGCGAATCAAATACAGAAAGTTCCGTTTCGAGCAACAGCAGTTCGTCGAGGACAAGAGTAAGTTCAACAAGTCCTTCTTCAAATTCAAGGTCTTATTCGTCCTCACCGGAAAGCAGAAGTTCCGGCAGCGGTTCTTCTTCTTCCGGATCCTACAGCGCTCCCGCAAGATCAAGCAACAGCAGCTCCTATAGCGCCCCAGCGCGATCAAGTAGCAGTTCTTCCGGATCATACGGTCGCGGCTCTTCCCGTTCAAGCAGCGGTGGAGGAGGGTCATATTCCGGCGGTGGTCGCTCAAGCGGCAGCAGCAGCGGCGGCAGAAGATAATCCGTATTTCAACTTCAGAATAATGAGACCGTATGATACCTGATTTTGTCAAATCATTTGAATCCGTGATTTAATTTAACAAGCCGCTGATGCACGAAATAAACACAAATAAAATCAGTGCATTAGCGGCAAATAAAAATATAAACGTATGAAAAGGAATTTATTCATAATGG
>JAITCT010000018.1 GCA_031282925.1 Dysgonamonadaceae bacterium
TTTATTTGTGTTATCTTTTTCGATAACAAACAACAAATATGCACGTGATCATTGTGGCCGCCTATACGAATCGGGTTGCTCTCCAATCCTTTGCAAATGCCGCCGAGATACGCCCACAATTCTTCCCTTATTTCGGTGTCAATAAACGGATAGCGGTTCTTTGTGCCGAATGTGATATGTACATATACTTTTGATAATGATTGTGCCATAATATTTTGAGATAACAATATTGATTCCGCCCCGTTGGGGCTTCGGGTGTCGGATACCGTCTATGCCACAGGGCGTTGCTTTGTGCTAATGCTTTGCGGGCTTTCAGCCCTCGGTTGGTGCGAGGCTGTGCCCCGCACCGTCTATTTTGACAGGTAGAACCTGTCGGGATAAAAGGAAATGACAGTTTTGATACAGCCTCAACTGTAGGCGATACCTTCAAAATGGTTATATCTCGTTTATTTAACATCGCTAAAATTATTTCAAGCGTAATTTCCCCGGTTCGATATACATGTTTCTCCTGACCGGCGTTTTGTCAATAGATGAGAATATGGGAATAAGAGTATTCCGTTTATCAGTGCGAAGGCTTGCAGACGCTTGTTTTACACCCATTTCGACCAATGCGGCTTGCAATAAGGGTTCGTCAACGTCGCCAAAAGGAATAAGCGGTAAATTTTTGTATTCTGATATTTCCACATCGGGGCTGAAACCATTGCCGAAATCGGAAGATGCTTCCACATTAGCAATCTTGACAATGATAGGTTGCATTCCCCATTTATTTGTTTTTTGCTTTTCTTGGTCCTCTTCGTAGATAGTTATTGAGCCTGCATTTTTTCCGTAAGTAATGCCTCCTATTAGAATGACGTCCATGTATGGCTTCAATCCGTTAATCAAAACTTCACTCGCCGAAGCTGTTCTTTCGGAGGTGATTACAAACACGCGGTCTAATCCTGTTAACTTATTGACAGGTATGTTTTGTCCTAACCGGTCGGCGAAATAAGATTTGTTGTAATTTACTCCATCTTGTTCTTTTAGCGCTTCATCTACAATTTTGTTGTATTGCATCACACAGAACACATCCGTTCCTTTTCGGTTTGAAATCATACTCGCAAGTTCGGAGGAAGTCGTCAGCGCACCGCCGCCATTGTAACGCAAATCAAGAATGAACTCATTGATACCGGTTGTTTTAAATTCACTGAAAATATTGTTTAATTCTTTGGCATAAGTAAAGGAATTATCGCCCTTATCTTCAGCAAAAAAGTTGTAAACGAGATAACCGATCGTTTTACCGCCTATATGATATACGGTATCCAATAATACCGGATTTTCTTCGTATTTTACAACCGACGGTAACGAAATGGTTTTTACAGGCTCTAATTCAGTGAATGATTCAATAATTCCCAAAGTATGAGGATCCGATAGCTCATCAAGCAAATTATTATAATTGTTTGTCGTTAATCTTATATCATTAATGGAGCTAAAAAAATCGCCTCGTTTCAAATCTGTTCTTGACGCCGGTGAGTCCGGCTTGATGTAATTAACTATCCCAATTATATTCGGTGTATTGTCAGCTACCCTGAATAACCGGTAATCATATCCGGCTTCCATCTGTATGCCGCTCAGGTAATTCAGCAAGTCGGTAAAATTTTCCTGAATCCATGAAAAACGGTCTTCCGGTTTATAAAGCAAGGATTCAAAATATTTGTCGGGGCTGAGGGATTTATTGGTTTTCGATGGAATGTTCTCATTCCAAAGGTAATAGAAGTTCATATTTTCCAATATCCAATTGTTGACAGTCGCATTTGCAGACTCTTTTTCGATAGGATCGTCTTTTTCACATGAAAAAGTTATTATCAGAAATGAAAATAAAGAAAAAAGATACAGTAGTTTTTTTATATTTTCCATAACCTTTAAGCGATTAAGCTTTTGCCTGTCATGTCTTCAGGCTGCTTCAAACCGAGGATGTGTAAAATGCTCGGCGCTACATCCGCTAACCGTCCGTTTTCTACTTTGGCATCTTTGTTTCCGGATATGTAAATGAACGGAACCGGGTTCAGCGAGTGAGCCGTATTGGGGGAATTGTCGTCGTTCAGCGCATAATCGGCATTGCCGTGGTCGGCGATGACAATGGTTTCGTAGCCGTTTGCCTTGGCAGCTTCAATCGTATCATGCAGACAGGCATTTACGGCAACCACCGCTTTCTCAATGGCTTCGTAAACGCCTGTGTGTCCGACCATATCGCCGTTGGCATAATTCACGACAATAAAATCGTACTGTTGGGTTTTAATGGCTTCCACCAGTTTGTCTTTTACTTCGTAAGCCGACATTTCGGGCTTCAAATCGTAAGTCGCTACTTTGGGAGAAGGAACGAGAATGCGGTCTTCTCCTTCGTAAGGCGCTTCCCGTCCGCCGTTGAAAAAGAAAGTTACGTGTGCGTATTTTTCCGTTTCGGCCATGTGCAATTGTTTTAAGCCCAGACTGGAAAGATATTCGCCCAGCGTATTGTCCACATTATCTTTATCGAATAAAACATGTACGTTTTTGAAAGTCGGATCATAAGGAGTCATCGTGTAATATTGCAGGTTGGGAATCGTGTACATTCCCTGTTCCGGCATATCCTGCTGAGACAGGACGATGGTCAGTTCTTTGGCGCGGTCGTTGCGGAAATTGAAGAAAATTACCACGTCGCCCTCTTCAACCACTGCTACCGGTTTACCATTTTTAACGTGTACAATCGGTTTTATAAATTCGTCGGTAACTCCATTTGCGTAGGATTGTTCAACCGCTTCTGCCGGATTTTCGGTTTGTGCGCCGATTCCGGATACTAATAAATCGTAGGCGACTTTCACTCTTTCCCATCGTTTGTCCCTGTCCATTGCATAGTAACGTCCTATGATGGAAGCAATTTGTCCGGTTGTGGCTTTCAACTGTTCTTCCAATTCACGGATAAAGCCGGCGCCGCTTCTGGGGTCGGTATCGCGTCCGTCCATAAAACAGTGGACAAACGTTTGGTCGATTCCGTAAGTTTTGCTGATGCCGGTCAGTTTGAAAAGGTGCTCTAAAGAACTGTGTACTCCACCGTTGGAAACCAAGCCCATGATATGGATTTTTTTATTGTTCTTTTTTGCGTAAGAATATGCGTTTTTTATTCCGGGATTTTCGAGAATGGAATTATCGCGAGCGGCGATGTTGATTTTTACTAAATCCTGATATACCACGCGGCCTGCGCCGATGTTGAGGTGACCCACTTCGGAGTTGCCCATTTGCCCGTCGGGCAAACCTACGTTTTCACCCGAAGCCTGCAATTGAGAATAAGGGTAGTTTTTTAACAGGTAATCCCAGTAAGGTGTTTCCGTAGAATATATTACATCTCTTTTTGTTTTGTCTCCAAATCCCCATCCGTCGAGGATAACTAATAATGCTTTTTTGCTTGCCATAATATCATTTTATTTAATCGTTGGCAAAGTTACAAAAAAAATCGGCTAATTAATTCCGGTTGCTATTTACAATCATGTAAAAAAGATGATATTTCTCCTCTAACTTTGTGCTGTTCAAAAACAAAAGGACTTTTCATTCTGTTAGCCTCCTGCAAAAACAGTATTCTTTCACGGCTGTGAATTTTATGAACACAAATATATCTCGGAAATGTTGAACACAAAATATTTTTCGCTCATATTGAGAGATTCTATAATTTATACTTTGCGCGGTATGGTTTTGTGCATAGACAAATTGCGAGTGAATATGGACAATGCGAATACCATTAGAATAGAATAAAATAAAAAAGTCTATTTACAAGTTTCATATAATGAGATTGAAAATTTTTGCAAAAATAGATGAAAATCTTATGATTGCCAAGCGCAGGTGAAGTGTCGGAGGATTTTAGCGATAATTGACACGGGATGAACAGGCGGGAAATTGGAATAGGGAGATGTTCCCTATTGGAATAGGGAGGCGTTCCCCATTAGAGTAGGGAGATGTTCCCTATTGGAATAGGGAGACATCCCCCATTAGAATATGGTAATGCGAATACCATTAGAATGGTAATGTGAATACCACTAGAGTGGTTTTTGTATCTTTATGTTTTACAAAGAAAGTCGTTTGCTAATGCACAAAACCATACCGCGCAAAGTATAGAAACAATCCGAATGATTACAACAGCAAACAATCCGGCAAAGGAAAAAAATCAATTGGCAGTTCCCCGATGAAGACCAAGTGGTTACGGCGGAAGATTTTCGTGAAATGGTTCGTGAAGCGGAAAAGGGTAAGCCAATGTCTTTGTTGGAATTTAAAAACAAAATGGATGTATGGTTCAAAGAACGTTGAAACGCCGAACGTTGTTTCTCAATTTCCATTTTTTTTGTACTTTTGCAAGCGAAAAAACGATAATTCCATATCACAATGAATGAACAAATCAAACAAATTGCCGAACGCCTGAAAGGTTTAAGGGATTCCCTGGAACTTTCGACCGAAGAAATGGCTGCCCATTCCAACCGGACGCCGGACGAAATCCGCCGCTACGAAACAGGGGAAACCGATATTCCCATGAGTTTTCTTTTCGATGTGGCTCAACATTTTAACATAGATACTTCGACTTTGATTTCGGGCGAAGAACCCCGAATGAAAACCTATTTCCTGACCCGTTACGGAAAAGGAAAATCCGTAGAACGAAACAAAGCCTATAAGTATCAGGACTTGGCAAGCGGCTATGTACATCCGAATGTAGAGCCTTTTGAAGTGACGGTTGAACCGAATGACAGGGCAATTCACCTCAATTCGCATGAAGGGGAAGAATTTAACTATGTGCTGGAAGGGCGTTTGCTTTTTCGAATCAACAACAAAGATTTGATTCTCAATCCCGGCGATTCGATTTACTTCGATTCGTCCAATCCACACGGAATGAAAGCATTGGATAATACACAGGTGAAATTTTTAGCAATCATCAATAAGTGAGTTACGAGTTACAAGTTACGAATTACGGTCTTGACTCACCTACTTGTAACTTGTAACTCGTAAC
Source organism: Dysgonamonadaceae bacterium (assembly GCA_031282925.1). Lineage (GTDB taxonomy): Bacteria > Bacteroidota > Bacteroidia > Bacteroidales > Azobacteroidaceae > Azobacteroides. Next base: position 5,003 of record JAITCT010000018.1, read on the forward strand.
TTGTAACTCAAAAAACATCATGGTAGAAAAATACATCAATCAGCAAGTCTTTAAAGATCCGGAAGATTTTAAAGCCAATTTCAAAATAAACGTACCGGAAAATTTCAATTTCGCTTATGATATCGCCGATGAATGGGCAAAGATTCAACCCGGCAAAAAAGCGCTCTGTTGGGTAAACGACAAAGGCGAACATATCGACTTCACATTTAAAGAAATAAAGGAAAAAAGCGACGCTGCCGCTTCTTATTTCCAATCGCTCGGAATCGGCAAAGGCGACATGGTAATGTTGATTCTTAAACGCCGCTATTGGTATTGGTTTGCCATTCTCGGACTGCACAAAATAGGCGCGGTAGCCATTCCCGCCACACACCTGTTAACAAAAAAAGACATCATCTACCGTTGCAATGCCGCGGACATCAATGCAATTGTCTGCGTTGGCGAAAAGCCGGTTATCGAACAGGTAAACAGTGCTTTCCCGGATTGCCCGACTTTGAAACACCGGATTTCCATCGGCCCTGAAATTCCTGCCGGCTGGTCGGATTTCAGGAAAGGCATGGAAGAAGCCAAGCCTTTTGTCAAACCGGAAAATCCGAGCAGCAACGACGATATTATGCTCCTGTATTTCACTTCCGGCACTACCGGCCAGCCCAAAATGGTAATTCACAATTATACTTATCCGCTGGGACACATCATTACTTCGGGCTATTGGCAAAACCTGAAAGAAAACAGTTTGCACCTGACCGTAGCCGATACGGGTTGGGCGAAAGCCGCATGGGGAAAGTTGTACGGACAATGGATTATGGGCGCTTGCATTTTTGTGTACGACCACGAAAAATTTACCGCCGCCGCTATGCTGCGCGTGATGCAGGACTACAAAGTAACTTCATTCTGCGCTCCTCCCACGGTTTACCGTTTTTTAATCATGGAAGACATTTCAAAATACGACCTTTCCGCGTTAAAGTATTGCGAAGTAGCAGGAGAACCGCTCAATCCCGTTGTATTCGATACATTTTACAAAGCCACCGGTATCAAAATGATGGAAGGCTTCGGGCAAACGGAAACAACCGTTTCAATTGCCAATTATCCGTGGATGACGCCCAAACCCGGCTCAATGGGAATACCCAGTCCCGCTTACGACATGGATTTGCTCACCGTTGACGGTCGAAGCGCCGAAGACGGCGAACAGGGCGAAATCATTTTCCGCACCGACCGCATCAAACCGGTCGGACTGTTTATGGGTTATTACCGCGACCCCGAATTGACCCTGAACGTGTATCATGATAACGTGTATTATACAGGCGACATCGCCTGGCGCGATGAAGACGGATACTATTGGTTTGTAGGCCGTAACGATGATGTAATTAAAAGTTCGGGCTACCGCATCGGCCCGTTTGAAGTAGAAAGCGCATTGATGACTCACCCTGCCGTTGTGGAGTGCGCCATTACGGGAGTTCCCGATGAAGTTCGCGGACAAGTGGTAAAAGCGACCATTATTCTCGCTCAACCATACAAAGCAAAAGCCGGTCCCGACTTAATTAAAGAAATTCAAAACCACGTAAAAAAAGTAACTGCCCCTTATAAATATCCGCGCATCATCGAATTTGTTGAAGAATTGCCGAAGACTATCAGCGGGAAAATCCGCAGGGTACAGATTCGCGGGGAAAATAAATGATGATTCGCAAACTTACCGGCAAAAGCAGAAAATGACGGGTAATATTCATATCTACCTGTCATTTTCCTGATAATCCGAGTGTATTTGGGAAAAGTAATTATATAAGCAAATACCAATTATACAAATTACATCTAAAAAAGAATTTATTCACGACAATAATCAAATAAAATTATTAATTTATGGACTTAATAACACTTTCGATGCCGGTTTACAATGTCGAAAAATACGTGGAAAGAGCATTACTTTCGGCATTAAATCAAACGTATAAAAATATTGAATTTATCATTGTTGATGATCGGGGATCGGACAACAGTATGGAAATTGTCCGTCGAATTATTTCCGGTCATCCCAGAGGCAAACAGGTTCGAATTATTGAACATGAACGGAATATCGGACTTGGAGCCGGACGAAATACGGCTATCGAAAATGCCGAGGGGAAATATCTGTTTTTTATGGATAGCGACGATAAAATATCTCCCGATTGCATAGATAAATTATATGCTAAAATGCAGGAAGAAAACGTTGATTTTGTTGAAGGATCTTGTCAAATGTTACTTCAGTCTGGAGAAATAATTGGAGACTTATTCATATATACCTGCCCAAATTTGAAAGGTCATTTGGAAGTGGCGAGACAATTCTTTGAAAAAAGAAACCAATCATTACATATCGCTTTATGGAATAGACTATACCAGCTATCATTTTTACGCAACAATCGGATATTATGTAACTCCAACCACTTGAATGAAGATATTATATTTTCATTTCAAGTATTTTTTAATGCTTTTTCCTGTTCTTTTATCCCCGATATCACTTATTTTTACTATGACACTCCAGATTCAATCATGAAGAAAATGCAAAGTAAGAATATACCTTCCCGCTTGGGACTCCAATATGCCGAAATAAGTTCTTTTTATCGTAAATATGCACAAAAATACCGCAACGAGAACATATATGAATCTATTTTATATTATATTACTAATCATGAATGTTTTTATGCAATCAGAATTAACGATAGTATAGCCATTCCAAAATCCGAAAAAAAGAAATTTCTAAAAACAACAACCAAATTTCCTGTGAATTTTAAAGAGATTGCTAAACTGAAAAAGAAAAAACTATTTTTTTATATCATGTGGCTTATTTTTAAAATGCCATTCAACGTATCATTATTTAAATTAATTTTGTGGTTATCGGACAAAAAGGAAAAAAGAATGATTTGCCCGACAAGGCAGGACAGCGCCACGTCGCAAAATAACAGCGAGACAGGGCGAAAAAGCATCGAGACATTGCAAAATAACAACGTGCCGGGGCAAACTAACATCAACAAGCTGGAAGAAATTGAAAGATGCATACCGGAACGTACCAGTATGGAAAGACATTAAGAATCTGGGCGCTTATAGTTTAAATAAATTTCCGTTACTTGACTGTCAGAGAATTGAATAAATACCGTCATTGGGAGCCCCGCACCAGCAGGGGCGTCCACGATGCGATAATTTTACAAAAAATTCCAATATATTTGTGATATTATTTCAATTATTGCAGTATATTTGCACCGGTATTCATTTAATTTTAATAAATATTTACAACTATGAACGAA
>JAITCT010000025.1 GCA_031282925.1 Dysgonamonadaceae bacterium
GGATTGCTTACGGGATATTTTTCGACAAAAAACTGCTATGGACGGGAAAAGGTCATCCGGTTGCTGGAAAAAGAACCGGACAGAAATACATATACCCTTTTTGTATATGGCGACAGTCGTGGAGATAAAGAGTTGATGATTTTTGCCGACAAAAGTTGGTATAAAGGCAAAGAAATCCAAAATAATGCGTTTTTTGCCGGCAGAAATTGATTTTCTGCCGGCAACACTCCGGTTTTTGCCGGCAACCTTCCGGTTTTTGCCGGCAACATTCCGGTTTTTGCCGGCAACATTCCGGTTTTTGCCGGCAACACTCCGGTTTTTGCCGGCAACCTTCCGGTTTTTGCCGGCAACCTTCCGGTTTTTGCCGGCAACATTCCGGTTTCTGCCGGCAACATTCCGGTTTCTGCCGGCAACCTTCCGGTTTCTGCCGGCAACATTCCGGTTTCTGCCGGCAACACTCCGGTTTCTGCCGGCAACATTCCGGTTTCTGCCGGCAAAAAGCGGCATTATGGAAAAACAGGAAGAAGAGATGCCGGATGAAACGGGAGAAAATAAAAACGACAGTACGGTGTTTCCGGAAACGGATTACGGATTTCCCGCAACCTGCAGACAGTCCGTTTCCACATACCAGATATGCCCCTCCACACGCGGATAGCCCATATCCCGCAACAGTCCGACATATTGTTGCATCTGCTTTTGATGCTCCGCATGAGGTTGCCCGAATTTGTAGTCGATGATAATCGTTTCGGTATCCGACAAAAGTACCCTGTCGGGGCGTTTGGTTGTAACTTCCCCGTTTTCTTCAACGAGGATGGAAAATTCGGAATAAATTTTATATTTATTTGAAAACCATTCTTCAACACCGGATTTCCGGATGGCGGCGTTAATTTTATCAACGTAACTTGCTTTGTCGCCGGGAAGAACAATCCCGTCGAGAATCAGTCGGTCAACGGCCTTTTCGATGTCGTCCACAGTACGGACGCCGGCAAAAATTGCGTGCATGATATTCCCGTATTCGATGTATTTTCTCCTGGGGGAAACGTCGGGATCGACGAAATCACGCGACTTGTTGGATTGCTTGAAAATGGATTTCCCCTCCGGAAATGCTTCGGAAACAAATTCAACGTATTGCGAAGGCGCTTTCCGTTTCAGGATATTATCCGTTTTTTCCGCTGCCGGGTCCACGTTCCGTTCCAATATGCCGAAATCGAAATGCAAAGTCCCGCTGTTCCAGTTACCGCCCAAATCCGCAACCGTCCATTGCAACAAGTCCGAAACATTTTTGACCTGTTCCGGTCCGGCGAGGGCTTTTTTGTATTTCCCGAAAATAACCAGATTACGCTCCGCCCGCGTGAAAGCCACATACAGCAGATTCAGGTTATCCATCCATGCTAATGCGGTTTCGGTTTGATATTCTTCGGAAAAGACAGTTCCTTCCATCTTTTCGGAATAATTGACCGGCAAAAGTTCGAGATCATAATACCCTTCCTTGGGGCTGCACCAAACGATTGGATTTTTCTTCGGATTCAGTTCCCAGGTGCAATACGGAAGCAAAACCGTGTGAAACTGCAACCCTTTTGACTTGTGAATGGACATCGCCCTGACGCCGTCAACGCCTTCGCCCGCAGGAATGGTTTGTTTCGATAATTCTTTATCCCAAAAGGAAATGAACGAATGAATATCCGTCGAACCGTTTTTCAAATACCGGTTAATGGCGTCGAAAAAGGAAAACAGGTAAGCCGACTGTCCTTCGATTTTCTGCAAATCATAGAGGCGGTAAAAATAAGAAATTAATTCGGGTAAAGGCATTGCGGATTGCAGTTCTCCGCCGCAGGGTGCAGCAGGGAGCGGCACGTTCAGGTATTCGAGTTGAGCCGGAAAGATCGGATTATCGGGAAAGGCAACCGCTTTCAGGGCCTGCATGATAATGTTGACAGCCAAAGAATTGTCCAGTTGAAAAGCCTCGCTGGAAACGATATTCAGGTAATGGCCGGCCGCCAGTTCGGGAAAATCAGGTTTCACCGAAGAAAGATATTCCGCAATAACTTTAATCCCGCTGTTGTTGCGTACCAAAATACAAATGCTGCCTGCCGGAATTTCCGCCCTGCGCAGGGATTCCAATTCTTTGAGTAAACGGCTCAGTACCGCATCTTTATATTTTTCTTCTTCGCCGTCCTGCAAAAAATCAATGCTCACGTAACCCGAATCGGTTTGTTTATTCGACTTCTGGAAAATTTCCTCCTTTTTATAGACCGAGGCAAAGGGCGAATCGGACAGTTCACGGAGTTCTTCCCTGAATTTCAGGTCTAAAACTTCGCCCGCCTTCGCGAAAAAATGATTGTTGAAAGTAACTATCCGCTTCTCGCTGCGGAAATTATAATCAAGCGCTTCGGGCTGCACCTTCAATTCGTCGCCAATGCTGTTTAGAATCCGCCAGTCGCCGTTCCGCCAGCGGTAAACGGATTGTTTGACGTCGCCGACAATCAGGCTGAAACAGTCGTTGGCCAGAATATCGGACAGTAAAACCTTGAAATTCCCCCACTGCAAGCGGGAAGTATCCTGAAATTCGTCAATCATCACATGCCGGATTTCCGCGCCGATTTTTTCATAAATGAACGGAGAATCGGAATTGTCAATCATCCGGTTGAGAAACAAAGCCGTGTCCGACAGCATGAACCGGTTTTTTTCGAGATTCATCCCGTTGATTTCGCCGGCGATATGCCAAACCAGACCCAGTTGATGGATATTGCCCAGAATCAGGCGGGAAGTATTGTATTTTTGCCAAACGGCGACCGTTTCCCGAAGAAGGCCGCATAATTCATTTTCGGCCAGGGCAATCATTTCGTCTCTGCGTTTACTTGTTTTTGCCGACCAGTTTTCGGCATTTTCCATCAGTTTGAATATGGTTTTGCCTGCATCGCCTTTTTGATTTTCCGCCAGGTTTTTCCAGAAATTAAAAACAGTTCCTTTCAGGATAAATTCGGCAGGCTCCAATCCGTTGTTAATCAATAAATCGGAAACCCTTTTCCAGGCTGTTTGAAAAAACGTTCTGTATTCCCGCAGCAACTTCCGGTGATGAGTTCGCAAGCGGTTGAAAATGGCAGGATTATGGTTCAGCTGTTTGTGCAGCAGTTGTTCGTGTTCCTGAAAAAACTCGTCATAAATGGATGCGCTGAAGCGGTACACTTCATCTTTGAAATGCCAGTTACTGTCCTGTTCGAGTTTGTTTTCAACATAAGTCGTCAGCCATTGAAGGAGTTGCGGATTTTGGTGAGCGTTCTCAACCATTTGGTTGACTGCGTCTAACCGCACTTGAGCGGTGTTCATTTCGAGATTGAATCGCGAGCCTTTACCTAATTCGCGCGCCAGATTGCGAAGAATTTTCTGGAAAAAACCGTCAATCGTCGTGATATGCAAATGACTGTAATCGTGCAGGACAGCATTGAAAACCTTCCGGGCTTTTTCCCTGATAAACGCTTCGCCGGCATGTTTTCCGGCCTCGTGTAAAGCCTTCCTGACGGACTCCAGAAATCCCTGTGAATCATTGCAATTAAACGCCAAACCGTATAATTCCGCCAAAATACGGTCTTTCATTTCGCCGGTTGCATCTTTGGTGAAAGTAACAGCCAGGATATGGCGGAAACTGTCATCGGAATCCCTGAGCAACAACTCTTTGATGTATTCTTTCGCCAGGGTATAGGTTTTTCCCGAACCGGCCGACGCTTTGTATATTTTTAGTTGTGGCATAAAACAACATTTACTGTATGAGTGTGCAAATGTTCGGCGGAGCCAATGACGGTCCCGATGATCAGGGCGCACACACAGGTGCGCCCCCGCGTAATTCGTAATTTCCCTGTATTGCAAGCCTTTGGCAAAATTCGTTCACAACATTTTATTGGTTGTAAATTTGACTTTCAAAATCCGTTTTTTATCCATTCCGATAATCCGGAACAAACAATTTCCATACTTAATCACTTCTTTTTCTTCCGGGAAATCTCCTTTTATTTCCAAAATCAAACCGGCCAGAGTATCCGCCTCATCGGTCAATTTTCCGAACAATTCCCTGTCTAAGCCGGTCGCGCGGAAAAAATCAATGAGCAGTATTTTTGCATCAAAAATATACGAGCCGTCGGCAAGAAGGATATACTTGGCGTCTTTCTCATCATCGTATTCATCGCTGATTTCCCCTACAATTTCTTCCAAAATATCCTCCATCGTAACAATACCCGACGTTCCACCGAATTCATCCACTACAACAGCCAAATGTGTTTTGGTAGTCCGGAATTCTTCCAGCAAATCGTCGATTTTCTTATTTTCGGGAACAAAATAAGCAGGCCGAATCAGGCTTTGCCAGCGAAACTCGGCATGATTATCCAGATAAGGTAATAAATCTTTGATATAAAGTATTCCTTTGACGTTGTCCAGATTGCCGGAATAGACCGGAATCCGCGAATACCCGACTTCCACGATATATTTCAATACATCCTTAAAACTTGTTTTAATGTCCAAATCGGCCACATCCATGCGGGAAGTCATGATTTCAATCACCGTTTTATTGTACAAGCCGATGATTCCTTCCAACATTTCTTTTTCTTCCGTCGATTTACCGGAAGTCATTTTAAGCGCTTTTGAAAGTTCACTGGCGGAAACGTCGGATTTTTTTTTGAAGAAATATTTCACGGGAGTTACAAGTTACAATACGAGTTACAAGTTACGAGCAAGGTGTGAAACTCGTAACTTGTAACTCGTAACTAAATTTGCCTGAGCACAAAACCATACGTTCGTTTAGAACGGTAAATCATCTCCTTCTTCAGCTTCGGGGATAGCCGGATTTGCGGGTGCAGCCGCCGGTTGCCGCACCGGTTGCTGTCCCTGATTCTGTTTTTCCACAGGAGGCTGGGGAAATGGTGGAGGCGGAGGCGGCGCCGCGCCATCGGGTTTTTTGTCCAACATCTCCATATTATCGCCCCAGACTTCGGTAACATACCGTTTATTTCCGGCGGCGTCATCATAGGAACGGGTACGGATTTTACCTTCCAAATAGATTTTCGAACCTTTTTTCACATATTTTTCGGCTACTTCCGCCAAACCTCTCCAAAGAACGATGTTGTGCCATTCCGTACGTTCCGGCACTTGCGTACCATTTGCGGCAGTATAGCCTTTCTCGCTGGTAGCTAAGGAAAAATTGGCTACCGCACCGCCATTATCAAAATAGCGTACTTCGGGATCTTTCCCTACATTTCCTAATAAAATAACCTTGTTGACCGACATAATAAATAATTTTTTAGGTAAAACAATTTGCGCCAAAATTAGATAAAAAACAGGAAATCACAAAAAATCTTTTGTTATTCTTTTTCTCACACTTGAAAATAGCGGCAATGCAGGCGGAGGTCCTGCGCATACCACAGGAAAGAAGACATTGTTCTCAGTTCTTAAACAAATGCGTAAAGGAAAGAGGTCATCACATGCTTGAGAGCGCTCATTTCTTCGGTTTCATGAATCGGGATGATGTAGGCGGAATAGTTGTCCCGCGACTGGTCGTTGCAACGGGCTTTTATGGCGGATAACGTTTCTTCGGGGGAATCGTCTTTTGAAAACAATTCGCTCAGGTCGTTGTCGCTTAGCGTTTCCGTGATACCGTCGGTACACATCAGGAAACGGTCGCCGGCTTGAATGTCGGTAATTTGCGCAATGTCAATGTCTAAGGGAAACTTAGAACCTTGAATTGCTTTATAAATCACGTTTCTTTGGGGATGTTTTTCCACGTCTTCGGGATTGATTTGCCCGTTTTTAACCATCGAATTAACGAGCGAGTGGTCTTCGGTTTTGAAAATAATTTTTCCTTTCCTGAACTGGTATATTCTGCTGTCCCCTGCGTGTGCCAAAAAGGCTCTATCGGCAGCTAAGTATAAAAGGCACAGGGTAGTAGCCATTCCTCCGGCATTGGGGTTTTCTTTGACATACTCGTCGAAACGGATTTCCGTATACCGGATGGCTTTTTGAATAAATTCGGGGTCTATTTTTGTTTCCTCATCCAGGAATGTGTTGAAATAGGTTTGGATGGAATCGCATGCAACAAAACTTGCCGCTTCCCCTTTGTTTGAACCGCCTACGCCGTCGCAAACAAGAAAAAGCCGGTCATTTGCAGTTCCACAATCTCCGTTAGGATATATGGAATCTTCATTGTTCAATCTTTTCCCAATTTCACTGATTGAAAAAGGCTTTTTAATTGTTATGTACATACGAACTTTTTCGTTAACAAAAGAAAAAAATTATTCTTCCTCAAAGATTAAGCGGGTTTGCCCTATTTGTATCTCATCATTGTTTTTCAGAGTAATAACTTCACCCGGCTCAATGTATTTGTTGTTATATAACGTCCTGTTTGTGCTTTTATTGTCATACAAATAATAAATAAAATTGCCTTTTCCGGTATCTTTTTTCCTTACTTCGATGCAGATATGCGTGCGGCTCATTAGTTTATCATTTGTTTCAATGGAAGTTGCGGTTTTTTGGATTGGCGATTTCCGGCCTACGATGTTTATACCCTCCACGAGCCTGATGGTTTGTTCGGACGTTAAATCGTTGGGCAAAACATGAATTTTCCCGATTTTAGTATTTTTATCGTCTGTGAAAGATAAAATCACGGTTTCGGAATCATCCGCAACCTGATTCTTCGATATATAACTTATCGGAATCGGTTGCTTGCATTTAGGACAATTAAAAACTTTAATACCGGCCGGAATTTTGGATTCGTCAACTTTCAAACCGACACGGCAATGCGGACAGCGAATGGAAATAATCATCTTTTCAGTTATTTATCGTTTATAAATCATCATTTTCCGTAAAACCGGATATGAATATCGGAGCTTCATCAATAGTTACAAAATCGCCTGAACCGGGATTTTCCTCAAAATCAACAGTAATCGCTTCCGTAAATTCATCATCGGACATGTCAATAATGATTGGGGCGCGCGGAACATCTTTTTCATCTATAGTCACAAAATCGCAGTCATTATCTTCGTCTATTACAACAAAGGCGTAGGTATCAACAATTTGATTATCCGGATGTAAATCTTTATCAGCCATTTAATTCTTTTTCTAAAAGATCTTTCAACAGCTTCAACGGTTCTTTGGGGATTGTCAGTTCTTTAGCTTTTCCGTCGGCGGCTTCAAAAATCAGTTTGTTTTTTTGCAAACTGATTTGCAGAACATGATTTTTGTTGATAATGAAACTTTTACCAACACGCACAAGAACCGAATCGTAGTTTTGAATCTGACTTTCCAAAATATCTTCGATTTTACCTAAGTTTACGGCAAAAACAAACTGTATACCATTGGCTAATATCAACTTGGTATAGTTTCTTTCCGCCTCGAAATACAAAATCCGGTCGATTTTGATTCGAACCAATTCGTCCCTGGCTTTGAAAACCAAATATCTATCCATAGAATTGATAATTGACAATTAACACTTGATAATTATTGTATTGTAGCCTGATAATTATCAAATGTCAATTGTCAATTTTTCATTATTCAACGGCTGCCTGCGCTGCGGCCAACCGTGCGATAGGTACGCGGAAAGGCGAACAGCTAACATAGTCCAATCCTACTTTGTGACAAAATTTTACCGAACTCGGTTCGCCGCCGTGTTCGCCGCAGATACCACATTTCAAACCGGGTTTGATTTCCCGTCCCCGGGTTGTGGCCAATTCCACCAACTGTCCGACGCCTTTTTGGTCTAAAACTGCAAACGGGTCTTCTTTCAGGATGCCTTTTTCGAGATACATCGGCAAAAATTTGGCAACGTCGTCGCGGCTGTAACCGAAAGTCATCTGTGTTAAATCGTTAGTGCCGAACGAGAAAAATTCGGCGGAAGTAGCAATCCTATGAGCCGTTAAAGCTGCACGCGGAATTTCAATCATCGTGCCGACTTTATAATCAATGGACATACCTCTTTCTTTGAATATCTTTTGAGCCGTTTCGTCAATGATTTTCCGTTGAGCCGAAAATTCGTAGAGAATACCGGTCAGCGGCACCATGATTTCCGGAATTACCGATTTGCCTTGCGATTTCAGTTCGAGCGCCGCTTCGATAATAGCGCGTGTCTGCATTTCCGTAATTTCCGGATACAAATTGCCCAAACGTGCGCCGCGCAATCCCAGCATCGGGTTTTGTTCCAGCAAACTTTCCACGCGGGCGTGAATTTCTTCGTAGGGAACGCCCATCACTTTCGCCATTTCCGCCTGCCCCTTTTCATCGTGGGGAACAAACTCATGCAAAGGCGGATCCAACAGGCGAACAGTTACGGGCAAACCTTCCATTGCCTTGAAAATACCGGTAAAATCGGAGCGCTGTAAAGGCAACAATTTAGATAAGGCCTTCCGGCGTCCGGCTTCGTCTTTTGCAAGAATCATTTCGCGCATGGCAATAATCTTGTCCCCTTCAAAAAACATGTGTTCGGTGCGGCACAAGCCGATTCCTTTTGCGCCGAAACTGCGGGCGACGGAAGCGTCGTGCGGCGTATCGGCATTTGTGCGCACTTTCAGGCGGGCATGTTTGTCGGCAAGATTCATCAAATCGCCGAAATCGCCGCTCAATTCGGGTTCCTGTGTTTCGATTTTACCGGCGTAAACCAATCCCGTTGAGCCGTTGAGCGAAATCCAGTCCCCTTCGACTAAGGTTTTATTGTCAACGGTCATTGTCTTTTTCCCGTAGTCAATTCGGATGCCGTTGGCGGCGGAAACGCAGCACTTTCCCATGCCGCGGGCAACAACGGCCGCGTGGGAAGTCATACCCCCGCGAGCGGTCATAATTCCTTCCGCTACAGCCATACCGCGTAAATCTTCGGGCGAAGTCTCAATGCGACAAAGGACTACTTTCTCTCCTTTTTTTACCCATTCTTCGGCGTCATCGGCATGGAAAACGATTTTTCCCGTGGCTGCTCCCGGAGAAGCCGGTAAACCTTTGGTGATCGGTTTAGCGGCAGCCAAAGCCGATTTTTTGAAAACCGGATGAAGCAGTTCGTCCAATTTTTCGGGTTCCTGTCGCAGCAAAGCGGTTTTTTCGTCAATAAGACCTTGCCTTAACATATCCATAGCGATTTTCACCATTGCCGCGCCGGTACGTTTCCCGTTGCGGGTTTGCAACAACCACAATTTATTGTCTTGAATCGTAAATTCGAGGTCTTGCATATCGTGGAAATAATCTTCCAGTTTTTGTTGCGTTTCAATCAGGTGTTTGGCACATTCCGGCATGGATTCTTCCAGAGACGGATATTTCGATTTTCTTTCTTCTTCCGAAATACCTTGCTGGGCAGCCCAACGCCGAGAGCCTTCCGTAGTGATTTGTTGCGGGGTACGGATACCGGCAACTACGTCTTCACCTTGCGCATTGATAAGGTATTCTCCGTTGAAAATATCTTCGCCGGTAGCGGCGTCGCGGGTGAAAGCCACGCCGGTAGCGGAGGTTTGACCCATGTTTCCGAATACCATTGCCTGCACGTTTACGGCAGTTCCCCATTCTTCGGGAATGCGATACATCTGGCGGTAAAGGATAGCGCGTTCGTTCATCCATGAATCGAATACGGCGCAGACAGCGCCCCAAAGCTGTTCCCACGGGGAATCGGGAAAATCTTTTCCCGTTTGGGCTTTTACGGCTGTTTTAAACTTTGTTACCAAGATTTTTAAGTCTTCGACCGTTAGTTCCGTATCCAATTTTACGCCTCTGTGTTCTTTCACTTCTTCCATGATTTTTTCAAAAGGATCAATTTCCGTTTTGGAAGTAGGTTTCATGCCTAACACCACGTCGCCGTACATTTGTACAAAGCGGCGGTAGGAATCCCATGCGAAACGGGGATTGCCCGATTTTTTGGCAACGCCTTCCACAGCGTCGTCGTTCATACCCAAGTTCAAAACGGTGTCCATCATTCCCGGCATGGAAACGCGGGCGCCCGAACGAACGGAAACCAAACAGGGATTTTCTTTGTTGCCGAATCCTGTTCCGGTGGCTTTTTCCACTGTCTTGATTGCGGCTTCCACTTCCGGTTTAATTAACCGGATAACGGCGTCTTTTCCCAATTGGTTGTATTCCGTGCACACCTCGGTAGTAATTGTAAATCCCGGAGGTACGGGAACGCCGATTAAGTTCATTTCCGCCAGATTGGCGCCTTTTCCTCCCAGGAGGTTTTTCATGTCGGCTCTGCCTTCTGCGGAACCGTTACCGAACAGGTAAATTCTTTTTTTCTCCATACAATTTTTGTATTTTTTACAGTTTAGTTATAACTATAATGTGATTTCTTTAGTTTATTAACAGATTGCTAAAAAACGCCGGCAAATGTACGAAAAAATCCTGAAAGAGTTTACATGCGGGATAAACTTTTTATGAATCACGAACCGTTTTCTTAAAAAAACTAAGGTGAAATGCGCCTTGCACAAGGTATCAATTCAAAATTTCACTAAAAACTTAAATAATGGCGTATTTTCTCAATATCTTCCTCAGAAAATTCTTCCAGTATCGCTAATTCATTGATATTATTAATCTTTCCTTTTTTCTTCCGAATATCAACAATCGCCTTAGCCTGATAAAAATTAAGATAAGGATGCGATTTCAATCTATCCAAAGAAACCGCATTAACCTGTATGGGTTGGATCAAGCCGGTATCAACCCGCAAATAAGGCGTCATTTTATCGTACAATTCTTCGTACATTCCATACACTTCCTGAAGTTGTTGCAAACGGTAATAGCCGCCTAAAAGTTTTCTGTAAGAAGTTATTCGCTTGGCAAAAGAAGTTCCGATACCGGGAATTTTCATCAATTGGGAGGTATCGCAGGCGTTTAGTTCGATAACCGTTCCTTCCGGAAATTTTTCCCTTTGAGGATAACGGGTTTTTCGGGGAGGTTCGACGGTGTTTTCCGGCAGCTTGTAATATGTTCGTTTTTCTGCCGGTTTAGTTCGTTGTTTTGAAAACCTGTCATAGCGGTCTTGCTCATTAAGCGGATTCAAAGAGCGACTCGCTATTTCCTGACTAATATTACTCCGGTTATCAACAGGTTCCGCATATTCGCTACGCCTTGTCCACAATGACGGATACGGCTCTTTTACGAATGCAGTATCTCCGGAAATACCGGAAATGTCCGCAAGTTTCTCTTTCGGCGTAAACAAATATTTTCCGATAAAAACACCTGCTATTAAAGCAACTAAAATCAGGATACCCTGTCTTTCCCGTTTGGAGAAATAAAAAAAATCTTTCCACATAAGTTTATGGTTTAAAAAATAATATTTAATACTTAATTCTCAATCAGTCCGTCTCTCAACCGAATAGTCCGGTCTGTAAGATGAGCCAAATGCACATCATGCGTAACAATCACAAAGGTCTGGTTCAATTCTTTTCTAAGGTCGAAAAACAATTGGTGCAATTCCGCTTTGTTCTGCGTATCCAAACTGCCCGAAGGTTCGTCGGCAAAAAT